>NZ_DAITON010000119.1:0-6893 GCF_036834105.1 Anoxybacillus sp.
GTTGAACACATCGACAATGTGGACACGATTTCACTTCACGTTCATGTTGTGTCACCTCGATCGCCACAGGAGGGACATCAAACACTTGACGGATATCGACTTTGAACGGTTTGACTTCACGCAAAGAAGCCCCACATCCTTGACACGTATGCACACGGTGGACGACACGATGATGTGGATGTTCCACTTGACGGAGCGTCGTTCCTTGATGTCCTTCTTGTCCGCCTGGCTTGTTGCCAGATGGCTTGCGAGAAGAATGGGTGTGAAAACGGTCAGAAGATGGGGGCAAATGGCTATTGGAGCTGTTTTTTTTCGTGCGTGCTTCCAGCTCTTGAACGCGATACTTGAGTTGTTCATTTTCTTTGCGTAGCTGTTTGTTTTCTTTCAACAGTTGCTCAATGACTTGTTGTTGGTGAGTAATGAGCTGCTTTTGTTGTTGGACTTTGCTGATTAAGCTCTCAACTGTAAATACAGCTTGTTGTACCGTCAACATGCGATTCACCTCCTTGTCTATCAATATTCACATCATAGACAGGAAAAGCAAAAAATATTCAGCTCACTTTATGATGTGGCTGAATAGTTACAGAATTTCATTAGAAATGCAATAAACAATAAATTCACCTAATATAATTTCATAATTCCTTATGTTCGTTTTTGTTGTGTTTTTGAATTTCCGATCTTCCAAAAAATCTTGATATGCAAATTTGAGCAACAAAAAAGAACTACCTCCTTTAAGGAAGTAGCCCTTACGATTGAATATATTTGTTTCTGCGACTAGTTCTCTTTTATATTACATCATGCCGCCCATGTCAGGCATGCCAGGTGTGTTTTTGTTTTCTTCTGGTTTATCAGCAACAACCGCTTCTGTTGTTAAGAACATAGCCGCAACAGATGCTGCGTTTTGAAGCGCAGAACGAGTAACTTTTGTTGGGTCAACAATACCCGCTTCGATCATGTCAACCCACTCGCCAGTTGCTGCGTTGAAGCCAACGCCAGGTTTTTCTGTTTTTAAGCGCTCTACGATGACAGAGCCTTCTAAACCAGCGTTTTGTGCGATTTGACGAACTGGCTCTTCGATCGCACGAAGAACGATTTTCACACCAGTTGCTTCGTCGCCTTCCGCTTCAATAGCCGCAACTTTGCTGTATACGTTCATTAACGCTGTACCACCGCCGGCAACGATACCTTCTTCAACTGCCGCACGTGTTGCGTTCAATGCGTCTTCAATGCGTAATTTGCGCTCTTTCAATTCAGTTTCTGTTGCAGCACCAACTTTGATTACCGCAACGCCACCAGCTAATTTCGCTAAGCGCTCTTGTAATTTTTCACGGTCAAATTCAGAAGTTGTTTCTTCTAATTGTGCACGAATTTGGTTGATGCGTGCTTGAATGTCTTCGGCACGACCAGCGCCATCAACGATTGTTGTATGTTCTTTTGTTACAACAACTTTCGCTGCACGACCAAGTGAAGCAATTGATGTTGATTTTAACTCGCGACCTAACTCTTCTGTGATAACTTCGCCACCTGTTAAGATCGCGATATCTTGAAGCATCGCTTTGCGACGATCACCGAAGCCAGGCGCTTTAACTGCAACAGCTGTGAATGTACCACGAAGTTTGTTTACAACTAATGTTGCAAGCGCTTCGCCTTCTACATCTTCAGCAATGATTAACAATGGCTTACCTTGTTGAACAACTTGCTCTAATACAGGAAGAAGTTCTTGAATACTTGAAACTTTTTTATCTGTAATTAAGATGTATGGATTTTCCAATACAGCTTCCATTTTATCAGAGTCTGTAATCATGTATGGAGATACATAACCACGGTCAAATTGCATACCTTCCACAACATCTAATTCTGTTGTGAAACCTTTAGACTCTTCTAATGTAATGACGCCGTCTTTACCAACGCGCTCCATCGCTTCTGCGATAAGTTGACCAACTTCTTCGTCAGCCGCAGAAATCGCTGCAACTTGAGCGATTGAGTCTTTGCCTTCAATTGGTTTAGAGATTGCTTTTAATTCTTCTACTGCAACAGCAACAGCTTTTTCAATACCTTTGCGAATACCCATTGGGTTCGCACCAGCTGTTACGTTTTTCAATCCTTCACGAATCATCGCTTGCGCTAATACAGTCGCTGTTGTTGTACCGTCACCAGCAACATCGTTTGTTTTGCTTGCTACTTCCGCAACAAGCTTCGCACCCATATTTTCAAACGGATCTTCTAATTCGATTTCTTTTGCGATTGTTACACCGTCATTTGTAATTAATGGAGAACCAAATTTTTTCTCTAATACAACGTTACGACCTTTTGGACCTAATGTTACTTTTACTGCATCAGCCAATTTATCTACACCGCGTAACATCGCACGACGAGCTTCTTCGCTGAATTTAATTTCTTTTGCCATACATCTTACCCCCTTGATGATAATTTTTGTTAAGTATTTTTGTATGCTTTATATGTTATCAGGCGAACGATTAACCAATCACAGCTAAAATGTCGCTTTCACGTAAGATTAAGTATTCTTTTCCATCATATTTCACTTCTGTACCCGCATATTTTGAGAAGATGATGCGGTCACCAACGCTTACTTCTGGAGCTACGCGCTCACCATTGTCAAGAACGCGACCTGAACCAACTGCAACAACTTTTCCTTCTTGTGGTTTTTCTTTCGCTGTGTCTGGTAAAACAATTCCGCTCGCTGTTTTTTCTTCAGTTTGAATTAATTCAATGACAATACGATCACCTAGTGGCTTCAACACGGCAAACGACCTCCTTAATTAGATTTTCGTTCCGTTATTAGCACTCATTCTTATTGAGTGCTAACACACTTATTATATTAATGAACTTTTTTCAATTTTGCAAGTAGGAAGTTAAAAATTTTTCATTAAATGATTCCCTCTTTCATTATGTCTTTCCTTTCGAAATTCATACAAAAAATATGATAAAATGAAAAAGTATTCAATTTGGAAAGCGGAGGACGATCATTCGCGCAGCTAAGAAAGCAGACGCTTAGAAAATGCTCGTCTAAAGCTAGACAATTTGCACGAGAAGGGGTTGAACATGTGAAAAAGCAATATTGGTATGTCATCATTACATACGTCGCTATGCAACTATCGAGTTTAGTCGGCGTTCCTTTACTTGCGCATAGCGGATTTATCAACGCATCAAATAAAGATATAGCTATATCGATCGCCTCGGGATACTGGGCTGTCATTAGTTTTTCCCTCGCGCTTCTCTTCGTTCTCTATTTTATGAGGGAAGACATGGCGTACTCGTATGACCGTCACCGCGCGTCAATGGGAACGTCAATCTTTTGGTCAATTGGGGGCTTTTTGCTCGCTCTTTTTGCTCAAGGCATCGCAGCAAATATTGAGATGCACGTATTTGGCGTCGAGATGGGGTCCGAAAATACGAGACGCATTGTTGAGATGGTGAAGCTAACACCAGCGCTTATGCTCGTCACTTCGATCGTCGGACCGATTTTAGAAGAAATCATTTTTCGAAAAATTATTTTTGGAACGCTGTATCAAAAATATAACTTTTTCTTATCAGCAACTGTCAGTTCCCTTTTATTTGCTGTCGTTCATTTAGAGTTTGAACATTTGCTTCTTTATGCAACGATGGGATTTGTATTTGCTTTCTTATATGTGAAAACAAAGCGTATTCTCGTCCCTATTGCAGCACATGTACTGATGAATACATTTGTCGTTGCTATTCAAACGTTATTTGCTGAAGAAATTGAAAAGATAATGAAAGAAGCAGAACAAATGCAATTCGTGATTTGGAGGCTGTTTTCATGAAGTCTGAGCCGTTGTTTTACTTTTTGATGGGCATTTTATTCACTTATTTTGCTGTTGATAGTGCTGACGATGGCATTTGGGACGTCACAACGATGCTATTTATTCTTATTGCTACATTAGATTTTGGCACCGCTATTCGTTCTTTATTGAAAAAAACCTCCCGCTCGTAAATGGGAGGTTTACTCATTTCCGTAATGTTTTAAAAAGTAAACAAGTGACTGCAATTCGACCGCTAAATCAATATGATGAACACGAATGTGTTCAGGTACATGCAGACGAGCAGGCGTGAAGTTTAAAATCCCTTTAATGCCTTTTTGGACAAGCCGATCGGTAATCGGTTGGGCAACTTGGGCTGGAACGGTTAAAATGGCTACCGTAATCCCACCTAGTTTTTCTTCCAATTCATCTAAATGATAAACAGGCACTCCTCCTACTTCCGTTCCTACTTTATCTGGATCTACATCGAATGCCATCACAATTTTCGTATTATTGTTTTTGCTAAAATTGTAATTTAAAAATGCCGTACCTAAATTACCAACACCGAACAACGCTACTTCTGTCGTTTCATCTTGATCCAACGTTTTTCTGAAAAACGACAGCAAATAATTTACATTATAACCGTATCCTTTTTTTCCAAGCGCACCAAAGTATGAAAAATCACGGCGAATCGTTGCTGAATCGACTTTTACGGCTTCACTTAACTCCGCTGAAGATACACGCTGCTTTCCTGATGCATGCAAGTTTTTCAAAAAACGATAATACAACGGTAGTCGCTTTGCGGTCGCCTGCGGAATTTTTGGTTGTTCATTATTCACGAGTCAATCCCCCACATTTCCTTTCACAAATAGTTAGCGCTTTCATTTTTCTCTCCTATACGTCTGAAAAGTTCTCCCCACTTTTAAACTATACACTATTTTTTTCATTCTGTCTTTCCTTTGTACCCTTTATTATTATTTTTGTCAAATTTGTTATTCGCACACTAGTGTTGCCGAACATCAAGAAAGTACGTTACACTATCAAAAGAAGATTGAGGTGAAAAATGATGATCATTTTACAAGTAAATCAACTATCCAAATCATATGGGGCGGAACAAGTTTTATCAGACATTAAGCTTGAAATACAAGAAAAAGACCGTATCGCGTTAGTTGGAAGAAATGGGGCGGGGAAATCTACACTATTAAAAATCATTGCTGGCCAGCTGTCGTACGACGCAGGTGAAATCATAAAGCCGAAACATGTGACAATCGGCTACTTAGATCAATATACAGGCTTGCAAGCACATCGTTCCATTTGGGAAGAGATGCTCGATGTTTTTGCACCGCTTCAACAGATGGAAAAACAACTACGCGAGCTAGAACAACAAATGAGCGTACACGACGCTGACTATGGACGTCTACTCGAACAATACGATCGGTTACAAACGGAATTTAAAGAAAAAGGCGGATATCAATATGAGGCAGATATTCGCTCTGTCCTCCACGGCCTTCGCTTTTCCCAGTATGATTATACGACAAAAGTATCGACATTAAGTGGTGGACAACGGACGAGACTAGCACTTGGGAAATTACTCCTTTCTAAACCGGATTTACTTATATTAGACGAACCGACAAACCACTTAGATATGGAAACGTTGCAATGGCTTGAACAATATTTAAAAAATTATAGCGGTGCCATTCTTATCGTCTCCCATGACCGCTACTTTCTTGACCAAATCGTAACACAAGTGTACGAATTGGCGCGCACAAAAATAAAAAAATATGTCGGCAACTATACAAGCTACTTACAACAACGCGCAGAACAGTTTGAACAACAAGTAAAACGATACGAAAAACAACAAGAAGAAATCGCAAAACTAAAAGATTTTATTCAACGAAATATCGCGCGTGCTTCAACAACAAAGCGCGCACAAAGTCGTAGAAAGCAATTAGAAAAAATAAATATAATTGAAAAACCACTCGGTGATGAGAAATCAGCATCGTTTCGTTTCGAGATCGAACGGCCAAGCGGAAACGACGTACTAGCAGCCACCGATATAGCGATTGGTTACGATCGCATTATTGCAAAAAATCTTTCATTCCGCGTCACTCGTGGTGATAGTATCGCATTAATTGGACCGAACGGCATCGGGAAATCGACTCTTTTAAAAACGATCATTAAACAACTCCCTGCAAAACAAGGAGAGCTCCGTTACGGAACAAACGTACAAATTGGCTATTATGATCAAGAACAAGCACAATTAACGTCGAATAAACGTGTCATTGATGAGTTATGGGATGAAGATCCATTAAAAACGGAAAAAGAAATTCGAACTATTCTAGGAAATTTCTTATTTTCCGGCGATGATGTATTGAAGCCTGTTCAGACGTTGAGCGGTGGAGAGAAAGCTCGGCTCGCTCTCGCCAAACTGATGATGAAAAAAGCAAATGTATTAGTGTTGGACGAACCGACAAACCATTTAGATTTAGATAGCAAAGAAGTGCTCGAACAAGCGCTTATTGAATACCCTGGAACCATTATATTCGTTTCCCACGACCGCTATTTTATTAACAGACTAGCAACAAAAATATATGAGTTATCCACAGATGGTCTTGTTGAATATTTAGGAGACTATGATTATTACGTGGCAAAAAAAGCGGAGCTGATTGAGCTCGGACAAATGAATCAAAAAGCTACAACAGACGAGCCCTTGTCACCAAAACGTTCGTACGAAGAAGAAAAAGAACGTAAAAAGCTAGAACGACAACGAAAACGAAAAATCGAACAATTAGAAATGGAAATGGAACAACTTGAACAACAAATTTCGGCGTACGAACAACAACTATATGATCCTTCTTGTTACAACGACTACGAAAGGGCTCGAGACACACAAGCGCACATTGACGCCCTAAAACAAAAATTTGATGAACTATTCGAACAATGGGAACGTTTACAACAATAATAATGGGCTAGCTCCACTTGTGGACTAGCCCATCTTTTTACACAAACATATCCACAGAAAAAACACTTATATATAAGTTATTCACGGACTTTTCCACATTATCCACAAGAAAATTAAAAAACTTACATGAATTCTTGTGGTTAACTCGTTAT
>NZ_DAITON010000120.1:0-6874 GCF_036834105.1 Anoxybacillus sp.
GCCAGTCGCTTGATGTTCAGTTATTTCATTGGTTTAAAAAGAAATTTCCGCATGATTCTCAACTTTGGATTCGCAATAACGGGAGCACGATGATTAGCCAATTGATCGATACGCTCGTTTTCACATCAATCGCGTTTCTCGGTGTATTCCCATTTCATGATTGGCTACAAATTTTTATTACGACATATGTATTAAAATGGATTGTCGCAACGTTAGATACACCGTTCGTATATATTGCAAAAAAAATATCCCCAAAATATATGGAATGATGGTAAAATGTTGTATGAGACTTTTGTCTTATACAACATTTTTTGTAAAGGAGCGAAATATGAAGTATAAAGCAGATATAAGTTTATTGTTTGTTGCTTTCGTTTGGGGTGCTACGTTTGTCGTCGTTCAAAACGCCATTGCTTTTTTGCCTCCATTATTGTTTAATGCCGTACGTTTTGCGATCGCAAGTATGTTGTTATGGATTTGGGTATTCGTTTTTGAACGGAAACCGCTTGATCGACAACTCATACGCGCTGGGTTTATGCTCGGTGTTTGGCTATGTCTTGGATATGCTCTTCAAACGATCGGCCTACTGTATACTACATCTTCGAAGGCTGGATTCATTACTGGATTAAATGTTGTTCTCGTTCCTTTTTTTGCACTTATTATTTTAAAACAAAAACTTTCACTTAACGCAGTGGCCGGCAGTATATTAGCTGCGTGTGGTCTATATCTTTTGACTTCAAGCGGGAGTATGATAATGAATAAGGGGGATTTATTCGTCTTTTTATGTGCTATCGCATTTGCATTACATATCGTTTCAACGAGCATATATGCAACAAAATTTTCACCCGTCCTACTAACAGCCATTCAAGTCCAAACTGTATCGATTCTCTGTCTTATATGTTCATATTTGTTCGAAGACTGGTCCCTTATTCCGCTTACTACTTTTTTTGAATTTGACGTATGGATGGCTTTACTCATCACCGCACTATTTGCAACAACGATTGCTTTCTTTATTCAGACGCATTTTCAACAATATACATCACCGACACGTGTTGCCTTAATTTTCGCTCTAGAACCCGTTTTCGCTGCTTTAACTGCATATATATGGAATGATGAACGTTTCCAACAAACAGCTTTATTTGGAGCTGCACTTATTTTATTAGGAATGATTTTGTCTGAACTTCCTCATCACATATGGCAAAGAAAAAAGAGCGCTCGCCTTTCATAGTGAGCGCCTTCGTCTGCCGGTTACATATGATAATACGCCTGTAACGATGCCGAGAAGTGCCCCACCAACCACTTCAATCGGTTGATGACCGAGCCGCTCGCGCAACAACTCTTTCTTCCGATCAATTGTTCCATCATTTCGGTCACCGTTTAATCGCTTTATTTCCTCTGTTAGCTCATTTACACGAATAGCTAGCTCCCCTGCTTGGTAACGTACCCCTTGCGCGTCGTACATAACAATTAATCCAAAAACGGCCGAAAGTGCGAAATCTATACTATGCACCCCTCGCTTTAGAGCAACGTATGTAGCAAGAGAGGCAACACCTGCAGAATGTGAACTTGGCATGCCACCCGTTTCAAAAAAAATGTTCCAGTCCCATTTCTTCGTTTTTCTTTTTGCCAACGGAATTTTTAAAAATTGAGCTAGCACAATTGTACATAATGCCGTTTGAATGGCTCGATTCATATTCTTGCCCCCTCTTGTATATTATTTTTTGAAAAAGACGGATACAATATGCACAGGAGGTGGACATGATGAGCAAAAATAATGGGAGAAATCGCGGGCAAAACGCTCCAAGCGTCAACCCACAAGGATATGATGCGACGTTTACTCCTGACCCAAAAAGCGCATTAGAACATGCTGCGAAAAAGACGAATAAAAAATGAAGAAGAGAGCGATTCGCTCTCTTCTTATCGTTTCAATTTCTCACGTAACACCATCGGTAAAATGCCCCCATGGCGATAGTAATCAATTTCTACTTCGCTATCGAAACGAACAAGTACTTCAAACTCTTTTTTGTTACCTTGCTCATCCGTCGCTGTTACTTTTACGTAATCGCGCGGTTTTACGTTCTCGTCAATGTGCACTTCAAATACTTCTGTACCCGTCAATCCGAGTGTTTCCGCATTTTCACCTTCTTTGAATTGAAGCGGTAACACACCCATAAGCACAAGATTGGAACGATGGATGCGCTCAAAGCTTTCCGCAATAACCGTTTTAATACCAAGCAAATACGTTCCCTTTGCCGCCCAGTCACGCGAACTTCCCATTCCGTAGTCTTTACCAGCAATCACAACAAGACCTGTACCATCTTGTTTATACTTCATGCATGCGTCGTAAATCGACATGACTTCGCCTGTTGGCCAGTATGTTGTATAACCACCTTCTGTACCCGGAGCAATTTGGTTGCGAATACGAATATTTGCAAACGTACCGCGCATCATTACTTCGTGGTTACCACGTCGGGACCCATACGAGTTAAAGTCTTTCGGATCGACACCTTTAGAAATTAAATATTGTCCTGCCGGAGTGTTTACTCCGATCGATCCAGCTGGTGAAATATGATCGGTCGTAACAGAGTCACCAAATTTACCAACTACCCGTAATCCAGTCAGAGGTTTTACTTCTTCCACTTCTGGCGATAATCCCTCAAAGAATGGTGGATTTTGAATGTACGTTGAATGTTCATCCCATTGATAAAGCGGCTCGTCCGTCGTTTCAATCGCGTTCCATCGCGCGTTATCGTCGAATACTCGCTCGTATTCTTTACGGAACAATTCTGGTGTCACCGCTTTTTTCACAACTTCTTTCACTTCTTCTGTAGATGGCCAAATGTCGTTAAAGTACACATCATTGCCGTTTTGATCTTTACCGATCGGATCATTTAACAAATCGATGTCGACTGTTCCGGCAAGCGCATATGCCACGACAAGCGGCGGTGATGCTAAATAGTTGCCTTTGACGAGCGGATGAATACGCCCTTCAAAGTTTCGATTACCCGATAATACGCTCGTTACAAGCAAATCGTTCTCTGCGATCGCTTTTTCAAGCTCCGGAGCAAGCGGGCCAGAGTTACCGATACATGTCGTACAACCGTAACCAACGATATTAAAGCCAATTTGCTCTAAGTAAGGGAGAAGACCTGAATCTTTTAAATATCCTGTGACGACTTTTGAACCAGGTGCAAGCGACGTTTTTACGTATTTTGGTACTTTCAATCCTTTTTCCACCGCTTTTTTCGCTACTAAGCCTGCACCGATTAACACATATGGGTTAGACGTGTTTGTACAGCTTGTAATTGCAGCAATCGCAATCGCACCCGTTTTCATTTTTACTTCTTCGCCGTTTAACGTAACTGTCATTTCTTTATCAAAGTCTGCCTCAGTCAAGCCAAAACCTTGGTTTCCTTGCGGAGAAACAACAGCTTGACGGAATGATTCTTTCATTTTTGAAAGTGGAATTAAATCTTGTGGACGCTTTGGTCCAGAAAGATTTGGCTCAATTTCTGATAAGTTGATTTCAACAACATCTGTAAATACAGGCTCCTGTGCATCTGGTGTATAGAACAAACCGTTAGCTTTGCAATATGCTTCAACCACTTGAACGTGTTGCTCGTCACGGCCTGTTAAACGCAAGTAATCAAGCGCTTCTGCATCGACTGGGAAGAAGCCGCACGTTGCACCATACTCAGGCGCCATGTTTGCTACTGTGGCACGGTCAGCTAACGGCAATGTTGCCACACCTGGACCGAAAAATTCAACGAACTTGCCGACAACTCCTTTTTTACGAAGCACTTGTGTTACTTTTAACGCAAGGTCTGTTGCTGTCGTACCGTTTGGCAATTTCCCTGTTAAACGTACACCGATCACTTCTGGTACTGGGAAATAAGAAGGTTGTCCAAGCATACCTGCTTCTGCTTCAATTCCACCGACACCCCAACCTAAAACACCGATGCCATTGATCATTGTCGTATGGGAGTCTGTACCTACAAGTGTATCCGGAAACGCCTCGTATTCACCGTTTTCTCCCTCAACAACGTGAACGACATTCGCTAAATACTCTAAGTTTACTTGATGCACAATACCTGTTGCAGGTGGAACAGCGCGATAATTACTAAACGCTTTTTGTGCCCATTTCAAAAACTTGTAACGTTCTGCATTACGCTCAAACTCTAAATTCATGTTATATTCGAGCGCATCTTCTGTTCCAGCTTTATCAACTTGAACAGAGTGGTCAATAACGAGATCAACAGGAATTTCGGGGTTGATTTCATACGGATCTCCACCAATGTCTGCCATCGCTTTTCTCATTGAAGCCAAGTCAACAACAGCAGGAACACCTGTAAAATCTTGCAAAATGACGCGAGATGGCTTAAACGGAACGTCCACATCTTTTAATTCATTCGTTCCCCATTTTGCTAAATTCTCAACATGCTCTCTCGTAATAACCCGTCCGTCAACTTGACGAAGTACCGATTCAAGAAGTACTTTGATAGAATACGGAAGACGTGATACGTTTCCAATTCCTGCTTCTTCAAGCGCTTGCAAGCGATAGTAATGATATGTTTTTCCGTTTACCTCAAATGTGGAACGCGCTTGAAATACATCGTTTTTTAACATTATGTATTACCCCCTTCTAACAAGTCATCTTCTCCCAAACCCACAAAATTCCTACGCTTTTATCTTAATACAATGCTCTACATAAGTAAATAATAATTGTTTATAAGTTTCAGATAAATGCATATTTTTTTGCTCTCTTTCCAACAATAGTTGTAGGAGGTGAAAAAAGATGGTAAAAAGAAAAGCTAATCATGTCATTCCCGGCATGAATGATGCAAGCGCTCAAGGAAAAGGGGCCGGCTTCAATGAAGAATTAGCAAATGAACCGCTCACAGAAGCCCAAAAGCAAAATAATAAGAAACGTAAAAAGAATCAATAATCCCGCTCAAGGCGGGATTATTCATACATATTTACCTCTTCCACAATCGCTTTCAAATCATGACGAAATTGTTCAAGTTGTTTGCGCTGTTTTTCAGAAGCTACTTCGAGCGCATTATTAATTTGTTCAAACGCCTCATTTACTTCTTGTTTCAGATGATGCAGCTGACTTCCGTAGTCTGCATCATTTTTCACAAGATGATCGTACCATTCTTTCGCCTCCATTGTTCCTTGTTGTGCAGCCTCAAACGCTTGTTGTTTATCTTTATGATATGGCATCCCATTCACTCCTCCTTTTTAATATTATCGTTCCTATTCATGAACGAAATATGCATAAATCCCAATGATCGTGCCATCATATGAAGGAAAGGAGTGTGTCTAATGGACAAAAATACAGGAAGAGATATGCGTAAAAATGCCCCAAAAGGAGATAACCCAGGACAACCGGAACCGCTTAGCGGATCGAAAAAGGTCAAAAATCACAACCATACCCGTCAAAAACATAACTCCAGTCACGATATGTAAAAGAGCTGACTATAACGTCAGCTCTTTTACTTGATTCCGCCCTTATTTTTTTACATAATAAACGTTGAGGTGGGATGTATGCTAACAGGTTGGTTTTTATGGTTTATTTTGTTTTGGGTCATTTTTCTTCTTGTTTCAATGTCAATTGGTGGTTTTTTTATGTTTCGGAAATTTTTGAAACGTTTACCGAAAGAGGATGGGAAATCTGAGTTAGACTGGCAACAATATTACATTGAACAAACACGTCATCTATGGACTGACAAGGAGAAAGCACTACTTGAAGATTTAGTTCGTCCTGTTCCTGAATTGTTTCGTGATGTTGCCCGTCAAAAGATAGCTGGTAAAATCGGAGAATTAGCTTTACAAGAACAAGCAAATCAAATTACGGAAGATTTAGTTGTCCGCGGCTATATTCTCGCTACCCCAAAGCGTGATCACAAATTTTTAATTAAAGCACTCCGAAATAAGCATATTGACTTTACAAAATACGAACATTTATTGACAAAAAAAAGCTAATCCCTTTTTACGCAAGGATTAGCTTTTTTCGTTTATCTTACGTTGAAGGCGACGGTATGATGCATACATTGCTATTCTCCAAGGAACAATCATCGAGAAAGCAAGAATCCAAAACATTCCCGCAAGCTCCCCATATTCAATGGTGCGACTTAAATACGTCTTTAATGCTAAACGTAATGCGATTAAACTAACAAAAATAAAAACAAACGCTTTTGAGCGTTGTAAATAAATGTCGTTGTTCCGAACTTCAAATGAGGATGTTTTAATTAACAAAATAGAAAAAAGGGCCCCAATCATCACCGCTTCTATCAACTCTAGTGCCGTTACCCGAAACATCGGATGGAGAAACATAAGTGCCCCTGTGCTCATAAAAACAGGAGGTAATATAATTTTTTTAGCGTTTGTCGGCTTTTTTGCCGCTTTCATTCGGATAAAAAAAACAAGAGCAGCCATAAACACTGCAAATAACGAACTAAAGATAGCCAAAGTCAATCGCCCTTTCTTCTTTTACTGCAACACACGTTGAATCGCCTCGATGACACGGCTTTCATCAAATGGTTTTACAATAAAATCAAGCGCTCCAGCTTCGATCGCTTCAACAACCATCTTTTGTTGTCCCATTGCCGAACACATAATAATTTTTGCTTGTGGATCGCGTTGTTTAATTTCCCTTACAGCTTCGAGTCCACTCATAATCGGCATCGTAATATCAAGCGTCACAACATCCGGCTTTAACTCCATATAAAAATCAACAGCCTCTTTTCCGTTTTCCGCTTCCCCCACTACTTCATGATTTGCTTTTTTTAAAATATTGGCTAACGTCATACGCATAAATTTCGCATCATCGACAATTAAAATTCTTGCCATGTCCTTTCCCTCCACACCCTTAAAG
>NZ_DAITON010000121.1:0-6823 GCF_036834105.1 Anoxybacillus sp.
GTTATTGATTTTTTTTCGCTTCTGCTTTTGCGTTTTGTTGCTTCACGTGTTGAACATCGGTTTCAGTCGCAAACTCTGTTCCATACTGGCCAGCGTTTTGCTGTTTTACGTGCTGAATATTTGTTCCTGCTACCGTTTTGTTCGGTTGTTTGTTCATGACGCTCACCTCCACGGTTATTACTTTGTATCATTTGTCGAGAAAATATCCGTATGAATAATTTTTGTTTCATTTTCCAAACTACATGAAAGAGGTGAGAAAAATGTATGTTGGACGCGACTTGACAGCCCTTCAAATGATTCCGAAACAACAGTGGAAAGATAGCGAACTCGCTTTTTTCCATCACGCTCTTCAACAAGTCACTCCATATTTAAACGTTGAAGGACAGACGATGCATCGTGAAATTATTGAGGAAATTGAAGCGAGGGGCGGTTTACATCGGAATGAGGCAACATATACAAATGGAACGCGCGTATTTTATGAGTAAAGGTGATTGCCTCACCTTTACTCATACGCTTGCCATATTTTTTGGTACACAACTGGAAATGCGTAAGATGCAAGCTCCTCGATCGTTACCCACTTGCGCGTTGGAACATCTACTGTAAGACCAATCGCTTCTCCTTTATACGCTTCAATGTGCCATACAACGTGGGAGAACACATGTTGAAACGTGCCAATTTGTTGTACTGAGCGAATCACAACACCATATCTTTCGCTTATTTCCTTTATAAACGCTTGGTCGTCTGCTGTCGGGGCATGCTCGTCATTTGGAAACTGCCATAAATTCGCTAATAATCCACGATCCGGACGTTTTTCAATCAAGATGCTCCCCTTTTTATCAGCAAGTACAATAGCGCGGAAAGAAACATGTTTTGGCGCCTTTCCTTTCGTTTTTACAGGCAACTTTCCTTCTGCCCCTGCTGCAAATGCGCGACAGTGACGCTGCACAGGGCATAGGAAGCAACTTGGACTTTTCGGTGTACAAATGAGCGCGCCAAGCTCCATTAACGCTTGGTTAAAATCAGACGGATTATCGTGCGCAATGATACAAGAAACAAGTTGTTCAAACTTTTTTCGCGTGCTCCCTTTTGCAATGTCATCTGTTATATAAAAAATGCGCGATAACACCCGCATGACATTTCCGTCAACCGCGGGCTCAGGAATGTCGTAGGCGATGCTTAATACCGCACCTGTTGTATATGGTCCAACTCCTTTTAACGACGAAAATTGTTCCTTTGACGCCGGCACACACCCACCGTATTTTTCTTTCACTTCTTTTACTGCTGCATGTAAATTGCGAATGCGCGAATAATATCCAAGCCCTTCCCATGCTTTCAACACTTCTTCTTCCTCTGCTTCAGCGAGGGCGTCTAAAGTCGGGAACTTTTCGATAAACTTATAAAAGTAAGGAATGACCGTATCGACGCGCGTTTGTTGCAGCATCACTTCCGATACCCATATTTTGTACGGATCTTTTTCTTTTCGCCACGGCAAATCGCGTTGTTCTTTGACGAACCAATGAATTAAATCGTGCTGAAATTGTTCAATATGAAAATGGTCCAATATTTGTTGTACATTTTCTTTCACGTTCATTCCTCCATGGTGGTAAACTAAAAGTAAGTCCAATCGGAAAAAGGAGGCCTTTTATTTGGATACTGGTACACACGTTTTAATGGGGTTTGCATTAGGTGGATTGGCGACGCTCGATCCAACGATTGCGAACGATCCGACGCTAGCTCATGCCGTGCTTATCGGTACGCTCGCCGGTTCGCAAGCACCTGATATTGACACCGTTTTAAAATTAAAAAATAACGCCAAATATATTCGGAATCATCGCGGCATTACCCATTCCATCCCCGCGTTATTTGTTTGGACGCTGCTCATTAGCGCTGCCCTTTTTTATGTGTATGGTGCATCGTTTTTTCATATCGCGCTTTGGACGTTTATCGCTGTCAGTTTTCATGTGTTTGTCGACATATTTAATTCATATGGAACGCAAGCGTTACGTCCTTTTTCAAAGAAATGGGTTGCTCTTGGGATAATCAATACGTTTGACCCTTTTATTTTTGTCGTTCATGTAGCCGGAGTCGTCCTATGGCTGAACGGGCACCATGCTGGGTATACGTTTCTCGCTGTGTACATTGTGCTCATTGGTTACTATATCATTCGCTTTCGTCAACAACAAGCAATAAAGCGCAAGATCAAACAAATGTTTCCGGATGTCGAACAAATCATTACCGTACCGACAATAAAATGGAATGAATGGCATTTAGCTGTGACAACATCAACCCACTTTTACGTTGCTCGCTCGCAAAGAGGGGAGATTAACGTGCTCGACATGTTCGAAAAATGCCCTACTCCAAACATTCCTGTCATTGAAAAAGCAAAACAAGATGAAAATTTAGCGGCATTTTTGTCGTTTTCACCTGTATATCGCTGGGAAGTTCATGAGTATGACGACCATTATGAAGTGCGTTTTATTGATTTGCGTTACCGAAGCAAAGATTATTATCCATTTGTTGCGGTCGTGCAGCTTGATCGCGACTTGAATATTGTTAGCTCCTATACAGGGTGGATTTTTAGCGAGAAGAAATTGCGCAAAAAACTAGAACTTATTCCAGGCTAAAGTAAACGGCGGTGTTCATAAATCGCCGTCTATTGATGAATACTATACGTGTGCTTCAAAAGCACGACATCACGTCTGGGGGGACTAACAGTGGGCAATAAAGAACGAGGCTTTCCGAATCAAAACAACGAAAAATTAGAAGGTGAGCCACGCGCAAAAGCGGAATACGCATCAAAACGTGCAAACGGAACAATTAATACGCACCCTCAAGAGCGAATGCATGCGTCAAGTAAACGTGGCGACATCGAGGAGGAATAAAATGGGTAAACATTGGCGTAAAAAATTTTATGATAACCGTTATTCCGATCCTTTCCCACAACCGTGGGCAAATCCGAAGCACGCCCATGCCCAAGTAAACGGTGAAACACAACAATCGCAAAGCTTAATGATTTTGCATTCTGAAGTAAGCAAACGGAAAATATGAAGAAAAGAGGTTGACATACCCGTCAACCTCTTTTCTTTAGCAATGAAATAGGTAACGCTGCTTCTGTATCTGGGTCATTCAAGCGATATCCCCATGCGAATACACCGTTCACATATTGAAGTTTAAATAACGACTGCGGGTCTCCTTCAATTTCATAAAACTCTCCTGGTTGAAAGTTATCAGGATTCAACAAATACGACTTCGCCACAGCTATTTTTCTTTCATACACTGCGTATTCGTTTACCATGCCCATTTGTTCTGCTTTCCGCGCCTTTTCAGTCAATGCAGCAATCTCCTGCTTTAACTCCCATTCGCTCATTTCACTATACCGTTTCTGTTCCATTCCCCTCACTCCGCTTTATACGAACTTCATCTTTATCGTACCATAACGGGAGCTAAAACACATAGATCAAAAGAAGGCTGAGCATTCCTGTCATCAATACGTAGTAAAGCATCGGAATGAGCGTCATGCGAATAATTGTCCCTTCTTTTCCAGCTAAACCGACGACAGAAGCTGCCGCAACGACATTTAATACACAAACCATGTTTCCTGCATTCGCCCCTAGCATTTGCCCGGCGATAACGATATGATGTGGTACTTGAATTTGATCTGCAATGCTAAATTGAAATAAAGAAAACATCATATTACTAAACGTTGCACTACCTGAAATAAATGAGCCGAGCGCGCCAATTAAAGGAGCAACTAACGGCCAAGCCGCTCCAACAGCACTTGCGACCATTGACGCTAATTCAATCGGCATACTTGCAAGCCCAGCATCATTTACACCGGAATTAATAAAAATGCGAACCATCGGCACCGCTGTACCGAGCGCAATCGCGCTACCGATGAGCGTATACGCCGACTCCTTCATCGTCGCTAAAACATCTTCACGCTTCATTTTATGCATAAATATAGTTATGACAATGACGACGAGAAAAATCGTTCCTGGCAAATATAACGGTTCAATCGCTGTACTAATGTTTGTTCCTAAAATGTTGTTAAATTGCAGCTTGACAGAACGGAGCCATGCTTTTAACGGCAAGTTTTGTAGACGCGTCAACACTAAAATAATCGCGACAAGAATATACGGCATCCATGCAAGTAAAAGTGGCATGTCGCTTTGTTTCACGCTTGCTGCCGTTTTATGTTCATCCGTCTTCTTAAAATCCCATGGCTCTTTCGGCAATAAAAATCCTTTTTTTGCTGCTGGTACAACAATCGCTAAGCCGATTAATCCACCGATCATCGATGGGAACTCTGGTCCTAAGAAAGAAGCGACAAGAAACGCCGGGACGGTAAAGCTAAGCCCAGCAAATAAAGCAAACTTCCAAATTTCAAACCCTTCCTTCCACGAGCGATTTTCACCGAAAAAGCGCGTTAAAATAAGCACTAAAATTAGCGGGATGAACGTACCGATAATGATATCAAACGACACGGCTTGTTTTGCGAGCGTTTGAAGAAACGAAGACAAATCGCCTGTGCCGATGACGTGTTGTACTCGCTCAGCAACAGCATTTCCTTCACGAAGCCCTTGATCGACTCCGACAATGATTGGTGTTCCAACCGCTCCAAATGAAACAGGGCTACTATCCGCAACAAGCGCTACAACAACAGCAGCAAGCGGTGGAAATCCTAAAGCAACAAGAAGCGGAGCCCCAATGGCTGCGGGCGTCCCGAATCCAGCTGCCCCTTCAATAAATGCCCCAAACAACCAGGCGATAATGATGACTTGTACACGTCGGTCGCGTGTAATACCTAAAAACCCGCTCCGAATCGTATCCATCGCCCCGCTTTTTGTCAACGTGTTTAACAGTAAAATCGCACCGAAAATAATCCACAAAATTGAAATGGCGACAATAACGCCTTCAATTGTTGCAGCTGCCACTTGAACACTAGGCATCTTCCAAACGAATAACGACAAAATGACAGTAATCAAAAAGCTAATCGGCATCGCTTTTGCCGCTGGTAAACGCAATAAAACAAGAAAAAGAAAGACAGCTAATACCGGTGTAGAAGCTGTTACCACTTGTAAAAAGCTCATATTGTTCCCCTTTCTTTGTTGTAATATAATGACATAAGACATTATACCATAAGTTTGTGTAGTAATTCACAATAACATTTGACTACTTCATGACAACTGCTTATGTATACGTTTTCCACGTTGTCGTGAATATATCATACATGAAAGGATGAAATAGATGGAAACGGTCGTCATTACTGGAGCTGGGACAGGACTTGGAAAAGAGCTTGCGCTTTTATATGCGCAAAAAGGATACGAAGTCGTTCTAATCGGAAGGAGAAAAGAACCGCTTCAAAAAGTGCAACAACAAATCGAGTCATCAGGTGGAAAGGCTATTGCGTTCCCTCTTGATATTACAAACGACGAACAAGTACAAGAAGCGGCAAAAACGCTTTGTCGTACACATCATATTACAACGCTTATTAACAATGCCGGTGTCGGCCATTTCGGTCCCCTCGAACAAATAAAAAAGCAGCATATTGACGAAATGATCGATATTAACGTCAAAGGAACAATATACATGACAAAAGCATTTCTCCCATATTTAAAAGCATTACCGCAAGCAAGTGTCATCAACATCATTTCAACCGCAGGGTTGCG
Organism: Anoxybacillus sp.; assembly: GCF_036834105.1. Lineage (NCBI taxonomy): Bacteria > Bacillati > Bacillota > Bacilli > Caryophanales > Anoxybacillaceae > Anoxybacillus > Anoxybacillus sp. The sequence goes on from NZ_DAITON010000121.1 coordinate 5,670, forward strand.
CGGTAAAGTGAATGAAAGTGTATATGTCGCAAGCAAGTTTGCTGTGCGCGGATTTAGTGAAAGTCTCATCAAAGAACTTGCCGAAACAAACGTTGCCGTTACGGCAGTATATATGGGTGGCATGGATACACCGTTCTGGGACGATTCCGACCATATTCAAGACCGTTCTCGCCTTCGTTCACCAAAGCAAATAGCTGAAACGATTATAAATGAATATAGGCGACAGCCAGAAATCGTCATTGAGTAGGAGGAGTTACTCCTCCTTTTTTTGTTCTAAAAACTTCTCAATGAGTGAGAGCGAAAAACCTTTTCGATATAACGCTTGTTTCATTTTTTGTTCGTACGTATAACGATCGTATTTCGCGTAGCGGCGATGCAACTTTTCGCCATGATATACAATCGCTTCCCACTCTTCTTCATCGTTTAAAACGATGTGTTGCTTTGCCGCTTCGACGATGTGGGAAGAAAACCCTTTCGTATGCAATAATTGTGTTACATACGCCCTTTGTTCCTGATGAGAACGTCTTTTTGACTGCTTGTCGATTTTTGCGATCCACTTTATCGCTTTATGTAATTGTATCTCTTCTGTATAACGTTCCAACGCTTTCAAAATCACATCTTCACGTATCCCTTTATCGATCAGCTCTCTATAAATGACATAAGGGCCTTTCATCGTCGTATTCATTTGTGTTTGCACGTAAGCGTGGGCAAATTGTTCATCATCGATGTATCGCTCATTTTGTAGCTTCCTAACGACTTGCTCCATGATCTCATTTCCGATCCCTTTGTTTCGCAAATAATCAACTACCTCTTTTGTCGAACGCATACGATAAGCTAAAAAGCGAAGCGCTAGCTTATACGCTTGTTTTTCATGATCTTTTTTCATCATCTCCTCGCATTGCGCCGCTGTTAACATCATTCCTTTTCTCATTCGATATTCGATGAGGACGTCTTGATCAACGGAAACGATTTGTTTATTGCCATCTTCTTTAACGAGATGAACGTAAAAACGTTCATGATTCTTTCGATCTACTTCAATTTTTTCAATCCACATATGTTGAACACACCTTTTCTTTCTTTTTTTCTAAAAACAACGCATAATGAAGGAAAGGAGGGAAAAAAATGAATATTTTAATAGCTGGAGGAACTGGTTT
>NZ_DAITON010000122.1:0-6757 GCF_036834105.1 Anoxybacillus sp.
TCTCCTTTTTTTGTTTGGTTGTAAATTTATGTTAGTAAATTTGCTCATCTACAGGACGGTAAAGTGAAAGAAGGGAAAGCTGATGTCGTGTTCGCGTCTATTTTTACATTAAGCATGAAAAAGCATCTGCAAGCGTTCGCTCAAGACGAATTCGATCTCATCATCGTTGACGAATTTCACCATGCCGCTGCGAAGTCATACGAGCGTGTACTTTCTTATTTTCGGCCGAAATTTTTACTTGGCATTACAGCAACGCCTGATCGTAACGATTATAAAGATGTTTACGCGCTTTGCGATGGGAATGTGGCATACCGCATTGATTTTATCGAAGCAGTGCAGCGCGGGTGGCTTGCGCCGTTTCGGTATTATGGCGTGTACGATGATACGGACTATACACAAATTTCTTGGCGCGGCAACCGTTATGATGAAGTAGAATTATTGCAGGCGCAGCTGCGCACAGAAGTGGCGGAAAATATTTTGCGAGCTTGGGAGAAACATAAGCAAACGAAAACGCTCGTGTTTTGTTCATCGATTCGTCAGGCAGATTTTTTATCTCATTATTTTAATGAACACGGCTATCGTACAGTAAGCTTACACTCAAAACAAATACATATTACACGTTCGGAAGCAATTGCCCTGCTCGAAAAAGGCGAAATAGATGCCATTTTTACCGTTGATTTGTTTAACGAAGGCGTCGATATTCCAGCTGTCGATACACTTTTATTTGTTCGTCCGACAGAGTCACTAACGGTTTTCATCCAACAAGTCGGGCGCGGTTTGCGTCTTCATCCGACAAAACAATATTGCGTCATTATTGACTTAATCGGAAATTACCGTAATGCCGATGTGAAACTAGCCCTATTTGATACGAAAAAAGAAGAAAGAAAAAAACAAAAGTCTGTGATCCCTGTTGTTCCTGACGGATGTGTCTTCGATTTTGATGTTCGTGTCGTCCACTTATTAGAAGAGATGAGTAGGAAACGTCAACCGCGCAAAGAGAAATTGTTAGTCGACTACTATGATGTAAAACAACAACTCGGCCGCCACCCGACGTATCTTGAACTTCACTTGTACGGCCGCAGCGTCGCTAAAGAATATCGCGATGAGTTTAAATCGTACGTCGGGTTTCTTTATTGGGCAAATGAATTATCGGAACGGGAGAAAGAAGTGTTTTTACGGTACGAACCGTGGCTTATAGAAGTTGAGCGAACAACGATGACGAAAAGCTATAAAATGGTCGTCTTGCAAGCGATGCTAAACCGCGGACCATCACGCTGGCATTTGCCAATTATGCCAAATGAAGTTGCACCATTTTTCCATCAATATTTAACAGAAAAAGAATACCGAAAGCGCATCGATTTCTCCGACGGTGAAACGAAGCGATTATGGCAATACGACGAGCAAAAAGTGGCAAAGCTTATCGCCAAAATGCCGATGACAAAATGGAGCGGCAGCTCAAACGGACTCATTTTGTTCGATAACAACGTCTTCACGCTCAACTTTTCCATCGCACGAGAGGATGAGAAAATTTTGCACCAATGGACGCAAGAGATTTGTGAATATCGGTTGCATGTGTATTTTGAGAGAAGGGGTGGGGGGAATAAGCAAAGGTAATGTAGGAACAAAACATATGAGGTGTATGAGTTTTTTGTGGTTGCCTCATCACGTTGTTATTTGTGAGAGTTGTCTAACTCCAAGATGGCGACGGTAACTCGGTTCTCGAGGGCGCTAGATAGGTGCAAGAAGTTAAAATACGCTCCAAAGAACGTGAGAACAAAAATGGCTCCTCCTTCTTCTCTAAAAATAAGGATTAATCGGTAGTTGCCTTTGAACGTTTGATTGAATTGTTCGGCGGTCTGTTTGAGTGGTTAAAACTCCTACGATATGGGGATTTTGATGACTTGCTAAACATCGAAACGAATGCCGGATTGGTTGAAAAGGTGCTGAGCCAACAAATCAATGAGATTTTCATCGACGATAAATGAAAGATTCTCCGGAATGAATAGGAATTTTTGAAGGACATCATCAATGACAAGAATCGTATCGGTCGTATCCCGATGAGGGGAACCCTTAGTAAACTGACTTCGGCCATTGAATCAAATAATAGTTTGATATTGGGGATTGTTTAATCGAGGTAACAAATTTGTTGTTTTAGGTTAATGGTTTTGGTTACCTCAATTGTACTGTAAACATCAGATACAGAAAGTTTTTTGTTATGGAATTGGATAAAATTATGGTGCGTATTTAAGATTTTTTTGATAATACTATACTGCTCGGAGATTTGGAGGATATATCATGAATACATTTTGGCATTTTCCTGCCACAACTGGTGGATTAATTAATTCTATCAATCATGCCGGACTGGAAACTTTTAGAGGGAACGCTCTAGAGTCATTAACAAGAGAAATCTGTCAAAATTCTTTAGATGCCGTAAAAAATGAGAACAATCCTGCGATTGTAGAGTTTAGTAGTTTTACGACGGATATGAATCAAGTACCTGGCATCAACGAGTTAAAAGATGTGTTTCTGAAATGCCAAGAAACGTGGAGAGAAAAAAACCAACAATGTGAGTATTTTTTAGAAAACGCCTTACAAATCGTTCAACAACCTACTATACAAATTTTGAGAATCAGCGATTTTAATACAAAGGGGCTTGAAGGAGCGAAAGAAGGGGAACTAGGATCTCCATGGAGCTCATTAGTAAAGGAAGCAGGGTCATCGAATAAGCATGAAAGCTCCGGTGGCAGTTTTGGCATTGGGAAATCGGCTCCTTTCTTGAACTCTAAATTGCGGACGTTATTTTATTCTTCTCTTGATATCACGGGCTATGAATCATTTATCGGCGTAGCCAATATCATGTCTTTCAAAAAGAATCCAAACGAGATCACGTTAGGGAATGGTTATTACACGCATAACGAAAATTCCAATGCAATTCCTCAGCAATTATTTTTAGAGCCCGGTTTTGTCAGAAAAGATACCGGAACGGATATATATGTAACGGCATTTGAGCCTGGCGAAGATTGGGAACAACAAATCATTAAATCGGTGTTGCATAACTTCTTTATCACGATTTATAAGAAAAAATTGGTGGTTCGAATCAATGATTTTGAAATTAGTGACAAGAATATTGCACAATTAATTAGCGATTTAGAGGATACGGAAGAAAATCGACATTTGCAGCATTACTTCCATCTACTTACTTCCGATCAAACAATCAAAGTCGCTTATCCAGCCCAAAGGTATAAGCAAGGAATCTCTTTTGCCGAAGGGGAAGCCACGTTATATTTGATGAACGGCGAAGATTTAAATAGACGCGTGCTGATGACGCGAACGACTGGTATGCGTCTTTTTGAACAAAAAAATATTAGCGGCAGTATCTCTTTTACTGGAATATTAATGATTACAGGAAAAAACATGAATACGATTTTTAAGCAAATGGAAAATCCCGCTCATAATGAATGGTCGCCTGAGCGCTATGAAAAAGACCCTAAATTAGCGAAAAAAGTTTATGCGGATTTAAGGTCTTTTATTAGAAACGCGGTAAAAGAACATTTTCAAGAAAAAATTACAGACAGCATGGATGCGATTGGTTTAAGCGATTTTCTCCCTAACAAAAAGCTGGTCAACATGCAGGGAGTTAATAAAACAGAATCTCTCCATTCAAGCATTAAACAGATTTTGAAAAAAGAAATCAAGGAAGAGAGTAGGAAAGCCACAAGGCAAAGAGGTCTCACCACTGAAGATGCTGAGACCCAATTATCCGGAGAATACGGGATTACCCCGACTGGAGAGGAAGGAGGAAACGGATCGGGAAAACATAGTGGCGGGGGAGATAGCGGAGGCGGAGTTCAAAATCCCGGCGGCCAAAATCAATTGGATAAAGGCATGACTGGCGGCTTTGATCGACAAAGGCAGCAGAAACGAAGCAGTGAACCGATTCAAATTGCGCAAAGATATGTTTGTATTGACAAAGAACGAGGAAAGTACCGTTTTGTCATTACGGCGAAAAAAGCGATTGAAAAGGGTCGGCTCATCTTTAAAGTGATCGGGGAACAGAACGACTTTGATTTACCGATTCAAAACGCGACAACCGACGATCCAAATGTGACAGTGGAAAAATACGGCGCCAACAAAATCGATCTTCACTCAATTCCGGCCAAAAAGCCTTTTATTATCAATGTGGAAATCGCATATCCGAATTATTGCGTCATGGAGGTGGAACTGTATGAAAATTAACGTCTCATATCCATACCCAGTATTGTATATGAACAACGATGATTACAAACAAACGAGTTTTTCCACCAAAATGGACGTCAAAGAAGAATTCGGCGAAGTAAAAATCGAGGCGCACTTTTATTTGGACAATTCAGGGATTAAAAGATTGATAGAGAACCGTTCCTGCGTATACTTAATTCACGTCGAATGTTCGCAAACGAGCTATCGGAAAGCGTTCGAAACGCATCAAGAACGTCTGGAAATTTCAATCCCGACCCACCAATTAAGAGGAAAGATTGTGCTTCATTCGTTTGTCATCGCAAAAGAAGCGATTCACAATTATACGAATGAATATTTAAATGACTGGTATAAAGCCATTCCATTGGCGTTTGAAAAAGGAAATATACTCGCAATCGGAGAGGCGATCGAAACAACGCTCATTGATGATCATACCGAGTTTCTGAATTTGCCTTCTATTGTGACCGTCACAAAATCCCTTAAAAATGATTATATGGATGTCGATATCCATTCGAATAATATTACGATTTATTTACCGGAGTACGAGTATCACCAATATGCCATGAGCGCCCATTCGCCACTGAAAAATACGATATTGGCGGCAGTCATCGTTCCGGCTTTAGTCTATGTTTTCTCTAAAATTAGCGAAGCGAACGGGGATTTGGAGGAATATACGTGGTATCAAGTGTTGGATAAAATTTTCCAAGAAAATAATTATCGATTAGAAGACGTGGGAACGGACGTGTTATCCCCGCTGAAAGCGGCACAGCTCGTTTTAAGAAAACCTCTGAAAGCGAGTTTTGAAGAAATCGAAAAGCTTCATAGAACGGAGGATTAACTTGAAGTTAAAATTCATCTCGGATGAAACATTAATGGATTTAAGGGGCAATTACGATTCTTATAAGGAACATTATTACAATGAAGATCATGAATGGTTTGACAATTATTTGAAAGAAGAGGGGAAGGTGCTCGAATCCAACATCCCGTTTGAAATGCCTGCGTTGAATATGGAAGCGGACTATGCCGCGAGCGACAAAGAAAACGTCAAAGCGATCTATGAGGCGTTAAAACACTTGACGGTGAATCAAGCGACGCAAGAGAGGCTTTGGGCCGGGCTCGCACACTTGCAACTGAGGGAATTTGCTTTTTATCGATTAAAGAAAGATCTGGAAAACAAAAACGACAAACGTGTAAATACAGCTTTATTTTTCAAAAACGGAAATAAGCGTTCGTTATTTGTGCACATTTTAGCCCGGCTTTGGTGGGTCGGCTATATGACATATGATGAATCGAACAAACAAGATCCTTATTGGTTAACGAATTTCTTTTGCAGCAAAGATTTTTCAGCAAGAAGCGTTATATTCTTTTCCAGCAACTTCACTTCCAATCGTACGATCACGAAAGGAATCCTGAAATGCCTATTCGGACTTGAGGAAAATGGCATTGAAATTAAGCGGGACCATTTTGTTCAGGCTAATAAATATTTAAATATCGTTGGTGGGGCGATGATTTTGGATATGCTCACAGAGGAAGAAGTAGAGGAGATGGTGGGCAAGTATTTGTTGAAATACTTTGGGTATCAGTTAGGTGATAACAAGGTGCGTTTGTGAATCACTAAAAACGTAGAGGGGGTTGCCTGGGATCACATTCAGGAAGAGACAAGAAGAATTTTGCCATGGGTCGCCCCTTTTTCAATTTATTGAGGGAATAGTTTTTTAGGTTGATCATATTATAGTACACTCAACAATGGACTTGCATGGAAGGAAAGAGGCATATAGAAAGAACTTTGATTCATTGTGTTGATTGGTTTATCCTTAATAACAAATAGTCATGTATTACTTAGGACGCCCACTCTGCTTTTGAGTGGGCAATTTTCATTGATAGATATAAGAAATTTTCACTCTTTTATCTACAATATTCTTAATCTCATATTATAATAGGATAAAAATCCTATTTTTTAATGGAGCTGGTTTAGATGGCATACACGATTCCGGAAACGATTCGTTCGAGCGCGACGGCAGGTGAGCGACTGTTGTTTCGAACGCTGAAAACATATTTACCAGATGACTACATTGTTTATTATGAGCCGGAGATTCGAGGAAGACGTCCGGATTTTGTAATCATTGGTCCTGATTTAGGTCTTGTTGTGCTTGAAGTGAAGGATTATACGTTGTCGACGTTGTTCCAATTGAATAATGATGAGTGGACGATTGTAAATAGCGCTGGTGAGCAGGTGACAGTAAAAAGTCCGTTTAAGCAAGCGAGAGATAACGCGTTTCATATTGTTGATGTGTTGAAAAAAGATAAAAATTTAGTTCATTTAGAAGGAAAATATCAATTTCAGCTAAAGTTTCCTTACGGGTATGGGGTTGTTTTTACAAGAATTTCACAAAAAGACTTAGTGAAAAAACAGTTGTATCCGGTTGTTAATCCTAATCTTTGTTTGTTGCGTGATGAAATTGATCCAGATAAAGAAACGTTTAGCGAAGAAATATTGTTCGAGAAAATATTGAATATGTTTGCT
>NZ_DAITON010000123.1:0-6597 GCF_036834105.1 Anoxybacillus sp.
TATATATTTTCATAAAATCATCCGATTAGGAGTGTGAATGTTCGTTGGGAGATTTGCCTCTGAGTTTAATTTTTTTACTCATCTCTTTAATTTTTTTATCCGCTTTTTTTTCAGCTTCAGAAACAGCGTTTTCGAGCGTCAATAAAATTCGCTTGAAAAATTATGTCGATGAGAAGCGGCGGGGAAGTAAAAAGGCGCTGTATATTGCCGAAAACTTTGACCGTGCTCTTTCGACCATTTTAGTCGGAAATAATATTGTGAATATTGCTGCGGCATCTATTTCTGCGAAAGTGGCGACAGACTTGTTTGGTGGCAATACAGGTCTTGTCATTAGTACAGTTGGTATGACCATTTTAATTTTAATTTTCGGTGAAGTGTTGCCAAAGTCGCTTGCGAAAGAAAATGCCGAGTCGTTCTCTCTTATGATTTCCGATGTGCTGTATATGCTTATCCAACTATTTACTCCTGTTACGGCATTGCTTGTCATGTTAAAACAATTCGTCTCCAAACTGTTTGGCCATCGGGCAGACACGCCCTCGGTAACTGAAGAAGAGCTAAAAGTGATGGTCGATTTAAGTGAAGAAGAAGGGGTTATTGACAATAAAGAAAAAGAGCTCGTTCATCGTTCACTAGACTTTAACGATATTTTAGTTGGTGAGATTTTCACTCCGCGCATTGATATGGTTGCCGTAGAAGTGAATCAACCAATCGAAGAAATTCGCGACATTTTTTTACGTGAACGATATTCGCGCGTTCCGGTATACGAAGGGGATATTGATAACGTCATCGGTATTTTATCGGAAAGCGACTTTTTTAGTCAACTTGTGCAAGGGAAAGAAGTGAACGTTCGTGAACTGTTGCGCACGCCGCTATTCGTCGTCGAGTCGATGCGCATATCGACATTGTTACCTGAATTACAAAAAAGCAAAGTACATATGGCGATCGTCATCGACGAGTTCGGTGGGACGTCGGGGTTAATTACACTAGAAGATATTTTAGAGCAAATTGTTGGAGAAATATGGGACGAACATGATGAAGCGGTAAAAACGTTTCAAAAAATTAATGATTACGAATACGAATTTAACGCGGAATTGCCGCTTGACGAGTTTTGCGACATTTTAGGCATCGAAGAGCTAGAAAGCTCCTCCCATACGCTCGGTGGCTGGGTGTTTGAAATGTTTGAGCGCATTCCGACCGTTGGCGAATCGTTTGAGCATGAGTCATTAACGGTTACTGTCCGTCAAGTTGAAAATCGCCGCATTCGAAAAGTGCTCGTTCGCATTCGCGAGCCGATTGTGGAAAATGTGTAAAAAGGGAGCAATTTGCTCCTTTTTTTATTGACAACTTTGTAAACTTCCATTACGATTAATAAGCATAAAAACCGATAAGAATAATGGGAGTTTCAGTGATGAAAAAGTCGTTTTTGTTGATGACATTACTTCTGGTCAGCGTATGGCTTACCGGTTGCGGTCAAAATGAAGAAAAAAATGATTTATTTGCTCAAATAAAAGAAAAAGGTGAATTAAAAATTGGAACGGAAGGAACGTATCCGCCATTTACGTTTCATGATGAAACAGGTGAGTTGACAGGATTCGATGTAGACATTGCGAAAGAGGTAGCAAAACGTATCGGTGTGAAACCTGTGTTTGTAGAAACACAATGGGATGCGATGTTTGCTGGCTTAGATGCGAAGCGTTTTGACATGATTGCTAACCAAGTTGGTATTCGTCCGGATCGTCAAGAAAAATACGATTTTTCTAATCCTTATATTACGTCGGCTGCTGTCCTTGTCGTTCATAAAGAAAATGAACAGCTCAAATCATTCGATGACTTAAAAGGGAAGAAAGCGGCGCAATCGATGACGAGTAACTATGCAGATTTAGCTCGTTCATATGGCGCAGAAGTCGTAGGGGTGGAAGGATTTAATCAAGCGATTGAGCTACTGAGTTCAAAACGAGTTGATGCAACAATCAATGATAAATTATCTGTACTTGATTTTCTTAAACAAAAACCGGACGCACCTGTTCGAATTGTCGCGACACATGACGATGCGTCGCAAAGTGGGTTCATGTTCCGCAAAGGAAGCGATCCGCTTGTTGAGGCTGTAAACAAAGCGTTAAAAGAGATGATGGAAGACGGTACGTACGGAAAAATTTCAGAAAAGTGGTTTGGTGAAGATGTATCTAAATAGTATGGTGATCGATTCAGAGCGTTTAGAAAGGTTAATGAATATTGCTGAAAGTTCCCTTCTCCCATTGGTGAAGGGAGCTTTGCTATATACGATTCCGCTGGCATTTATTACATTTGTCATTGGATTAGCGATTGCGTTGCTAACGGCTTTAGCTCGTCTATCGAGAGTGAAATGGTTGCAATGGACGGCGCGTGCCTATGTGTCCGCTATTCGTGGTACGCCGCTTCTTGTGCAACTGTTTATTATTTTTTACGGACTGCCGACGATCGGAATAACGATTGATCCGTTGCCGGATGCGATCATTGGTTTTTCATTAAATGTCGGGGCATATGCATCGGAAATTATCCGAGCGGCCATTTTATCGATTCCAAAAGGTCAATGGGAGGCAGCTTATTCGCTTGGAATGGACGATGTGCAGACGTTAAGACGTATTATTTTACCGCAAGCTGCCCGCGTATCCGTTCCACCGCTATCCAATACGTTTATTAGCTTAGTGAAAGATACGTCTCTTGCCTCGCTCATTCTTGTGTCGGAAATGTTTCGAAAGGCGCAAGAAATTGCGGCAACGAATTATGAATTTTTGCTGCTTTATACAGAAGCTGCGCTCATTTATTGGTTCATTTGCTTTTTCCTTTCAATCATTCAAGGGAAAATCGAACAACGGCTAAGCCGATACGTCGTGCGATAATCGGAATAAGGAGAGTTGTGATGTTAGTTGTTGAAGGATTGCGTAAAACGTTTGGAAATCATGAAGTATTAAAAGGCGTTAATGTAACAGTAAAAAAAGGAGAAGTTGTTGTTATTATCGGTCCATCGGGATCGGGAAAAACGACGTTATTGCGCTGTCTAAACGTGCTAGAAATACCTGATAGCGGAACGGTCACTATCGATCAAGAGCGGCTTCATTTTACCAAAAAGCCATCAAAAAAAGAATTGACGAACTTCCGTCGTTTGACAGGAATGGTATTTCAATCGTATAACTTATTTCCACATATGACGGCGCTCGAAAATGTGATGGAAGGACCGATTACGGTGAAGCGGTTAAGCAAACATGAAGCGAAACAAAAGGCGGAACAGCTACTGACTAAAGTAGGTTTGAAACACCAAATGCATATGTATCCGTTTCAGCTGTCCGGGGGACAACAACAACGTGTTGGCATTGCGCGAGCGCTCGCGATGGAACCGAAAGTATTGTTATTTGATGAACCGACTTCAGCACTAGATCCAGAACTTGTGGGGGAAGTGTTGAAAGTGATGAAAGATTTGGCGAATGAAGGAATGACCATGATTGTCGTCACGCATGAAATGCGCTTTGCGCGGGAAGTTGCCGATGAAGTGATTTTTTTTGATGAAGGAATGATGATTGAACGCGGCCATCCGGAACAACTATTTACAAACCCGAAGCATGAACGGACGCGCCAGTTTTTGCAACGAATTCAGTAAAACCCCCAAGCGAAATGCTTGGGGGTTTTCAGCCATGTTATTTAGTTGTGTAAGATCCGCCTAATTGTTGTTGCGCCATTGCAACAAGACGTTTTGTAATTTCGCCACCAACTGAACCGTTTGCGCGTGATGTTGCATCTGGTCCAAGGTTTACACCAAATTCTTGAGCGATTTCGTATTTCATTTGATCAATTGCTTGTTGTGCACCGTATACTAATAATTGGTTTGTGTTAGCCATGTTCAATCATCTCCTCGTGAAAAGTTTTTATGGTTGGGTTAGCTGGATTTGCACCAGCAACGCGTGATCGTTTTTCACGCTGCCAAGCTTGGCTTAACCCATCGAGTGTTGTTTGCTTGCTTGTACTACTATTTTGGGGAAAAAACATGTTATTATTCTTTTTTTAATGTGGTAATTTTTTGTGTAGTGGGAAAGATAATGGAAAATAGCGAAGCGAGGGATGAAAATGAACATTTGTCCGTTATGTAATGGCTTACGGACAATCGTTTTTTATTGTGACCAATGTGGGGAAAAATTAAAAGACGAAGGGAAATTAACGGATTATTTCGATGATTATAGTCCGTATATGGATGCAGATGTGATGAAAATGGTTGATGGATACGCGCATACACGAACGCAGCATATGTGTGTTCATTTGTTTCATTGCGACCGTTGTGGCGACGATGTTGTCCGTTTCATCCAAGAGTAAAAGCCCGCTCAAATGAACGGGCTTCCCATTTATTTCTCACTATTGGAACGGATGCGCAATTCTGTATTGACATCGAAGAAGTGAGCTTTGTTCATATCTAATGCAAGATCGATCGTTTGACCTGCTTTTACGTCTGTGCGCGCATCGACGCGTGCGACAAACTCTTGGCCGCTAATTTGTGAATATACCATAATTTCTGCACCGAGCAATTCTGCCACTTCGACATGGGCACGTACTTTTGTATTTTGCGATGCTTCAAGGAAGACTGGTTCATCGTGGAAGTCCTCTGGACGAATACCTAAAATGACTTCTTTACCGACGTAACCTTGTTCGCGAAGTACTTTCATTTTTCCTTCTGGCACAGCAATTTTCACATCACCGATGGCGAATACGCCGTCTTGAAGCACGCCGCGCAAGAAGTTCATCGCTGGTGAGCCGATAAATCCACCGACGAAAATGTTTTCTGGCTTTTCATATACTTCTTTTGGTGTACCGACTTGTTGAATGACTCCGTCTTTCATGACGACAAGGCGAGTTGCCATCGTCATTGCTTCTGTTTGGTCATGTGTGACGTAAATCGTTGTTGTTCCTAAACGTTGATGAAGTTTTGCGATTTCTGCGCGCATTTGTACACGCAATTTTGCGTCTAAGTTTGAAAGTGGCTCGTCCATTAAAAACACTTTCGCATCGCGTACGATCGCACGCCCTAATGCAACGCGTTGACGTTGACCACCAGATAACGCTTTCGGTTTGCGATCTAAATATTGCTCAAGACCGAGAATACGTGCCGCTTCACGAACACGACGGTCGATTTCCTCTTTTGGAAACTTGCGCAATTTCAATCCGAACGCCATGTTATCGTATACGCTCATATGTGGATAAAGCGCATAGTTTTGGAACACCATTGCGATATCGCGATCTTTTGGCGCAACGTCGTTCATCCGTTTGCCATCAATGTAAAAATCGCCTTTTGAAATTTCTTCAAGACCTGCAATCATGCGAAGCGTCGTTGATTTTCCGCAACCTGACGGACCGACGAAAACGATAAATTCTTTATCTTGGATGTGCAAGTTAAAGTCTTTTACAGCAGTGACGTTGTTGTCATAAATTTTGTACACATGTTCTAAACGAAGCTCAGCCATACGTACGCCTCCTTATGCAATCGATTTCATTTGATTTAAGCATATATGAAAGGGGGAGAGTCGTAAATGGACACGATGCACAAAAAAAGAAAACGTTTTCGGGCAACATGCCTAGTGTTGTTCATGAAGTAAAATAGCCAAATAAACGGTGAGCGCCCCTTTAAATTGTTTTATATCAATGCCTGTTTTTTCGATCAGTTTATCAATGCGATATTGCAAGCTATTGCGGTGCATATGAAGCTTTTTTGCTGCTAGCGAAACGTTTAAATTGCATTCAAAAAACGTCTTCATCGTTTTAATCATATCGTCATCTTGTTTTACTGTTTGTAAAAACGTCATGGCGTACGTCATCTCTTCATCGTTAATAAGCAAAAGAGGGAAGACGTCTTCAATGGAGTAAACGCGCTGCTCGGGTTTATGTTTCATACCGATGTGAAAATATCGCTTTTCCGCGGTAAATATGTGTGTAAGTTCAACGCCATGTGGGCACTTTTGTCCAATATAGGCCCGCAATTGAATGTAGAAATCGCTACATAGCGTATCGATCAGTTCATAAAGAGTGGAGGCAACGCTCTCTTCTTGTTGCTCGATGACGATAAATTGTTGTTCTGTTTCCGATAACATCGTCACATCATATGGAAACAGCGATTGAATCGCTTCCATAAAATCATGTGGATCAACAGTCCCTTTTTGAATGTAAAAATAAATGAAACGTGTATGTGTAGAAGAAGGTACATGTTCGAACGCTGTTGTGTCATGCTGTATTAAAAAGCGATACCACGCCTGTTGCCGTTCGTTCATCCAAGAAGGGACCGTTTCATATGGTGTAAATAACGTTGCTAACAACGTCCGTTCTTTTGGAGTAAGCGCTTCTTTTTTTATGCCAAAAACTTCGCCGCCTTCCGTCGAAAACCATTCATATTGATCCCGCTCGTCCACTTGCTCGCGTTCAATAAGTGCGTCTTGGTAATATGCCCGTAATTTTTCTAACATGTATCCCAGTCCTTTCCGCTCCTATCACGACCATTATACAAAAAGCGGCGAGAAAATGCTCGCCGCTTCATGTGCGCTCGGCATGGGTGCAATCTCTAGGGTGAAAGTCCCGAACTGCGAA
>NZ_DAITON010000124.1:0-6454 GCF_036834105.1 Anoxybacillus sp.
CCCATTATAAAAAAACGAAAAATTTTGTAAATACAAATGTTTCTTGATTGAAAAAACAGACTTGCATTCCTTTTCACCATTTGTCAAAATCAAAATATGTTTAAAACGAAAACGGGCGAGGGAGTAAAGCTGTGAAATCTCGAAAATTATCGCGTCTATCAACCGTTCAGCTTATCGTTTTATTTTACTTTGTAGCCGTTTGTATATCGACATTTTTACTTTGGCTTCCGTTTTTTCATCAGCCTGGTGTAAAGCTTAGCTTTGTTGATGCACTATTTACAGCTGTGAGCGCCATCAGTGTAACAGGGCTAACCGTCGTATCGACAGCGGATACGTTTAATACGCCGGGTGTATTTGTATTGGCTTTTATTCTTCAATTTGGTGGAATTGGGATTATGGCACTCGGTACATTTATTTGGCTTATGTTTGGAAAAAAAATCGGCTTTCGTGAGCGCCAATTGATTATGACCGATCAAAATCGTTCGACGTTTGCTGGATTAGTAAAGTTAATGAAAGAAATTTTAACGCTCATTATCGCGATTGAAATGATTGGTGCAGTCATTTTGGGGATTTATTTTCTTCGTTATTTTCCATCGTGGCAAGAGGCTTTTCTCCAAGGTTTTTTTGCATCGGTGAGCGCAACGACAAACGCCGGTTTTGATATTACAGGACAGTCGCTTATTCCATTTGCTGACGATTATGTTGTACAAACGATACATATGGTTTTACTCGTGTTAGGAGCTATCGGGTTTCCAGTCCTCATTGAAGTGAAAGAGTTTTTATTTTATCGCCAAAAAAAACAATATCGCTTTTCGCTTTTCACAAAATTAACAACCGTTACATTTTTTCTTCTTGTTTTATTCGGAACATGTTCTATTTTATTGATTGAGTCGCATCGTTTTTTTGCCAATAAAACTTGGCATGAGTCGCTTTTTTATGCATTATTTCAATCGATTTCTTCTCGTAACGGTGGATTAGCAACAATGGATGTCGCTGAATTTTCCGAACCGACCTTACTTGTTTTAAGCGTACTCATGTTTATTGGTGCTTCCCCAAGTAGCGTAGGAGGAGGAATTCGGACGACGACGTTCGCCATCATTATGTTAACCATTTTCTTTTATGCGAAGGGGAAAGATTCCATTAAAGTATTCCAACGAGAAATCCATCATGAAGATATATTAAAATCGTTTATTGTGTTTGGAACAGCTTCCATTCTTTGTTTTTTAGCTGTCGTACTTCTTTCCTTTTCGGAGCCGTTTACAACGATGGAAATTGTCTTTGAAGTATGCTCTGCTTTTGGAACAACAGGTTTATCAATGGGCATCACATCACAACTAAGTACATTCGGGAAGTTAGTTATTACTGTTTTGATGTTTATCGGACGGATCGGTATTTTATCATTTTTATTTCTTATTCGTGGCAACAACCAAAAAGAAACATACCATTATCCAAAAGAGCGCGTCATTATTGGTTAAAAAGCGAAGGTATTTATACACCTTCGCTTTTTAATATATGTTCTTTTTTATGGAACATCGTATACATAATCAACAGAAACGAGAAGACTCCGAACAAGACGACCATATGTTCTAATCCAATCGTATCTAGTAAAAAACCAGAAATTAACAATACGATTTGAAAAGTGACACGATCAAACATATTCTTAAACGAAAAAAAACGACCATGGTAAGTTTTCGGAACATTTGTTTGAAAAATAGTCGCAATCATCGGGAAAAAGCCACCCACACACATTCCGAACACCCCAAAGGAAACAAGTGAAATCCATTTGACGTGGGCGAAATGTAAAAATAACTGTGCGAAAGCAATAAAACAAGCTAATCCGTACATCCATTTCACATATGCGTGCTCGCGAGCGACATATTTAATGAAAAAGGCGCCGAACAAAAACCCAATTCCTTCAACTGTGTACAGCCATCCTTTAATTGATGGATCTTGCTGTAATTCACTAATGTTAATGACCATTAAGTTAAATCCACCAATGAACAGCTGCGGTACAATCGTCAAAACGATGGCAATATACACAACTGGCAGTTGACGAACGATGGGGAATATGTCTGCGAATCGCTGTTTTTCTTTCTTTTCATTACGCGTTTCCCGTCTCTCCTCCTTGATGTCAATAAAAAATGTAAGCAAAAAAAGCAAAATGTACGCAATCATCGCTCCAATATATAACGCTCGTAAGCTCGTAATCATAAGAAGTGCTCCACCAAATGCAGTACCGGCAATACGAGACAAAGCAGAAATATTCATATGTATACCATTTACAGTCATTAGTTGGTTCTCATCACGAACAACGAGTGGGATGATTGCTTGTAATGTCGGAAAATAAAACGCTGCCGCTATTTGAATTGAAATCATAAAGCAAACCATAAGGAAAATAGATTCATATGTTAAAGCGAGTAGCATAAATATAACGCTACATATACGTCCGATACCTGCGTAGAGAAGGATACGCTTTTTCACATACGTATCAATCCATCTCCCAGCTATCGGACTGACGATGACACTAGCAAGCAAGCCAGAAAATAAAATGAGCGACTTCACAAAGTCAGAAGGAACGTGCTTCTGCATAAACTCTAAATTCCCGATAATTCCAAGCCATAAACCAATTCCGACAATAAATTCCCCAATAAAAATGAGCGTGATATTTTTATTTTTCCACATCGATCTTTCTCCTTTTCTCGTCTCTAACTTCCAATGCATGTATTCCATTTTATAATAAAACGGAGAAAGATGCATAAAAAATAAGACTGGCGCATCGCCAGTCTTATTCCACTTCCCCTTCCCAATTCGACATGCCACCAACCATGTTTTTCACACGGAAACCTCGTTCAGATAGCCATTCGCATGCTAATGCGCTTCTGCCTCCTGAATGGCAAACGACGATGTATGTTTTGTTTTGGTCAAGTTCGTTTAAACGAGCAAACAGCTGTCCGAGTGGAATGTGGCGAGCACCCGGAATTTTTCCTGTTGCTACTTCGTGTGCTTCACGAACGTCTAACACTTCAACATTTGTTTCATGACGTAGCGTATCCGCTTCTGTTGGCAAAATATTTTCAAACATCTTTATTCCCCCTATTTCACACTCGAATACAATTTATAACCACCGTCTAAATTTTTAGCTTTCCATCCATGCTCTTGTAAAATGCGCGTTGCTAAATAGCCACGTAAACCAACTTGGCATGTGACGTAAATCGCTTGATCTTTCGGCAATTCATGGAGACGATCGCGCAAGTCATCAAGTGGAATGTTGATGCTACCCGGAATTGCTCCTCTCGTTTCTAGCTCTTTCGGTGTGCGAACATCAATGAGCAACCCACCGTCGGCGACGATGTCATCAATTTCATGCCATTGTACCGTTTCAACCATCCCATCAAGCACGTTCGATGCCACATACCCAGCCATGTTTACTGGATCTTTCGCCGATGAAAACGGTGGAGCATATGCCAGTTCTAAATCAGGTAAATCATATACCGTTAGTCCGCCTTTAATCGCTGTGGCGATGACATCAATGCGCTTGTCAACTCCATCTTGTCCGACCGCTTGCGCCCCATAAATACGTCCTTGCCGATCGAAAATTAACTTTAACGTCATTTGAGTAGCACCTGGATAGTAGCTAGCATGGCTCATTGGATGAACGTGAACAACTTCATAATCAATACCGTGATGTTTCAATACTTTTTCGTTCAGTCCTGTTGCCGCGACTGTCATATGGAAAACTTTCGCGATCGACGTACCGAGCGTTCCGTTGTATTTGACATCGCGACCGTTGATGTAGTCAGCGACAAGTCGGCCCTGGCGGTTGGCTGGCCATGCGAGCGGAACGAACGTTTCAAATCCATAGACGTAACTTTTTACTTCAATTGCATCGCCGATAGCAAAAATGTTCGGATCAGATGTTTGCAAATGCTCGTTCACTTTAATGGCACCGCGAAAACCAAGTTCTAATCCCGCTTCTTTTGCCAACTGGCTTTCTGGCTGAACTCCAATCGCTAAAATAATCATATCTGTATCGATCGTGCGACCGCTTTTTAATACGACACGTCTTCCTTCGTTTTCAAATGCTTGCACGCCATCTTCTAAAATTAACTCAACCCCATGCTCCTTCATATGCGTATGCACAATAGCTGCCATTTCGTAATCAAGGGGTGCCATGACTTGATTGGCCATCTCTACAAGCGTTACATGTACGCCTCGCTCTGTTAAGTTTTCAGCCATTTCTACACCGATAAAGCCCCCACCAATAACCACAGCACGTTTCGGCTTTTCATTGTCAACAAATGAACGAATGCGATCGGTATCCGGTACGTTGCGCAACGTAAACAGTGCTTTCGCTTGATCTATGCCTGGAATAGGCGGAACAATTGGCTTCGCTCCCGGTGATAAAATAAGGATATCGTATGGCTGTTCATATTGTTCATTTGTTCGTAAATTTTTTACTGTGACCGTTTTTCGTTCACGATGAATAGCTGTCACTTCACTTAAATTGCGCACATCAATACGAAATCGTTTCGACATACCGTCAACCGTTTGGACAAGTAGCTTACTTCTCTCTTGAATAACATCCCCGATGTAGTATGGAAGTCCGCAGTTTGCAAATGAAATATATTCACCACGTTCAAACATAATAATTTCATCTTTCTCACTTAACCGACGTAAACGGGCGGCGGCAGAAGCTCCTCCAGCTACACCACCAACAATGACGATTTTCTTCATCAATATATCCCCTCCATATACAAGTACGTGTAACCGTATTATACCAAATAAATTCCTTGCAAAGTTTGAACAGTTAGTGACATTTTACCATAGTCCATTTATGTGCGCTTTCTTTTTCCTTTATATAATATCCTTTGACAGAAAAATGATAACGTCTTAACAAGCGAATGGCTACATTTTTCTCTAAAGCATCGTTCGCAATGACAACAACTTCACGGTGCGGAATCGTTTCATAATAACGTTTCAAATACGCAACCGGAATGCGACGTGCCCCATCGATGTCATCTGCTTCATTGTAGTCGCGCACATCGAGTATTGTAACATGTTTATGTGTAGATAAAACTTGCAGCTTCTTTACACCACGAACAGGTACGTATCGATAATATAAAGCATATAATACAAGCATCAAAATAAAGCCATACATCATGTTGTCTACCTCCCTCACACATCATACCCTAACAGGTATATAAAATCAATAAAAAAGAGCTGATTTTACTCAGCTCTTTTTAGCGTAAGTAACCGCTGTTTTAACTGCTCTTCCATCTCAATCAGTTCCTGTTCTACCTGTTGACGTTTCATGCGCCCTTCTTGTTGAATTTTTAACGTTTCTTCAAGCGTCACTAGCAAATTTTCCTGTGTTTTTTTCAATGTTTCAATGCTGACAAGCCCTTCCTCGTTTTCTTTTGCTGCTTCAATCGTATTCATTTTTAACATCTCTGAGTTACGCAACAGCAATTCATTCGTCGTTTTTGTTACCGCTTTTTGCGCTTCCACCGCCTTCTTTTGGCGAAGCAACGTTAATGCGATGACGAGTTGGTTTTTCCAAAGCGGAATGGCGGTTAAAATGGACGATTGAATGCGCTCGACTAACGTTTGATTGACATGTTGAATCAGTCGAATTTGCGGTGCTGTTTGAATCGTAATTTGGCGGCTTAATTTTAAATCATGAATGCGCTTTTCAAGACGGTCGGCAAATTGAATCATATCATTGACTTCTTGTACATCCATTTGATTTTGTGACTGTAACGCCTTTTTCTCTAGTTCTGGAATCGTTTTTGTTCGCAGCTGTTCTAGTTTTATTTCAGCGGCGGCAATGTAAATGTTTAATGCATCAAAATATTCTTTGTTTTTTTCATATAACGTTTCTAACATCATGATGTCACGAAATAACATTTGACGATGTTTGTCGAGTTGATCCGCAATACGATCAATTTCAGCGCCTAATTTTTGATATTTAGATAAAATATGTTGAACAGACTGAGTCACAGATTGAAACACGCGCGCCAAAAAACTTTTTTTATTTATTGTAAAATCTTCTACATTTACTTCTTTCATCTTTATCATCAGCTCATGAATAATTTCCCCAACAGGTCCGGCATCTTTTTTCTGCACATGATTTAAAATAGAATGCGAAAAGCGTGACAACTCTGCCTGTGCAGCTACACCGTACTGTAAGATTGCTTGATGGTTGCGCGGATCAATTTGCTCCGCAAGCGCTAGCGCTTTTTGTCGATGCTCCTCTTTTAATTGATCAATTAAACGCGGAGATGGTGACTTTTCACTCGCCTCTATCACTTCGCCAAATGGGTTGGCAAGTAGCGAATCGATCGAACTTGTCCAAAGTACTTCATCGTTTTTGTTCATGTTTTTTCTCCTCCATCATTGTTGGTATTGTCAAAAGTTTTAAAGACACACCCTAAGTTTTTATTGATTTTCTGCA
>NZ_DAITON010000125.1:0-6445 GCF_036834105.1 Anoxybacillus sp.
TAAATAAGTAAAACATTATCAAAGCGACTAAAAAAAGAATGGAGGAGTACAAAAAAGCATCGCTCGCTTTGCTATTCGTTTGCATGAACGAGTGATATACGCTCAATATGTACATAAAGGAGATCGAAACGATGCCCACGCCATAATGAATTAACTTTTTAACATGTGATAAATACAAAAAATCGGTTGCAAGCAAGGCGCTTCGATGTCCGTGTGATGAAAAGTCATATACGTCATGCTGAATGACTCTAGATAAGTTTTTGACTGTTATATGAAAAAGAATCATATGCCATATTCCGTACAAACAGCTTGCTGTAAGCAAGTGAGCGATTGGAATGCGCATCCAAAACAATACAACGAAAAACGACAGCAAACAATATGCAATGATATGCATGACTTTTAGAGGGAGTTGTTTTAACGCACACATATATTTATACACGTCATGCTCATTTTTTTTCTTTTTATAGGACACGATTTTCCTAGTGTATTTTAAAAATACAGAAAGGAATAAAAGGACAATGATCAGCCATGAGATAACAATGTAAAAAGTTTTAGAACCATTTGTGTATATGAAAAAGCACATGATCGACGTATAACAACATATGACCCATGCGCTGATGGTACGTTTTGCACGAGCATAAACGTCCATGAATCCACCGCCTTGTTGTGATTACATAAAACGAAGAAAGGTTTGTTCGATTACCATTATAGTTTCTTTTTAGGAACTTTTCAATAAAAAATCCCAAAAAAAGAAACAAAACATGAAGGGAATGGTGAATGTGAATGATATAAAAGCGATCATTAGCGAGAGAATTAAACAACGTTTAAAACAACTCAATTTAAAGCAAAAAGATTTAGTAGAACAAACAGGTCAGTCTAAAAGCACGATTAATAAAATTGTGAATGGAACGGTAACCCCGCGTGTAGATTTGCTTATTCCAATTAGTAGAGTGTTAGATGTGTCTATCGATTGGCTCGTTGCAAATGAAAAGGAAGTGAAACATGGAGGGGAAATGGAAGAAGAAATTATAAATATGTTGCGACAAGTGGATGAAAAGAAAAAAGTACATATTTATTTTCTTATTTTGTATATTTTAGTATTGCTAAATGATAAAAAAAAATAGTAAAGCGATAAGGAGTCCCGTTATTTTTGGGACTCCAAAGTAAAGCGCTCGATTAATTGTTGCAGTTGCACAGCGATGTGAGCAAGTTGCTTGGCGGATGCATCAAGCTGTTTAGAAGTATTCGTTTGTTCATCAACTGAACGCGTCGCCTGAACGATTTCAGATTGTACATCTTTAGCCGTTTCAACTATGTTTTCAATTGATGCGGTCACTTGTTCAACGCCAGCTGACATTTGTTCTGTCGCCGCTGATATTTCTTGAATTTCTTCTGATACGACATCTGTTTTTCGGACAATTCGTTCGAAAGCTTGTGCAGTGTTCGTGATGATTGCGCTACCTTCTTTTATATCTTCCGCTCCTTGCTTTGTGACTTCTGACACTTCTTTTACTTGATGTTGGACATGTCCGATGAGCTCGCTTACTTGCTTCGCCGCTTCATCTGTTTGTTCAGCTAGCTTTCGTACTTCTTCGGCGACAACAGCAAAACCTTTTCCTGCTTCTCCAGCACGCGCTGCTTCAATCGCTGCATTTAATGCAAGTAAATTTGTTTGAGATGAAATTGCGCTAATCGTTGCAACAATATGACCGATTTGTTCAGAATACGATGTTAAATGTTCGACTTGTTTAGCGATTTGTGAAAAAGATTGTTCCATTTGTTTCATTTGCTGTACCGTTTGTTCAAGCTGCTCTTTTCCTTGTTGTGCTTCTTCGGACATCTCCTTCGCTGAGTCTGCCACTTCGGAGGTAGATTCAGCCAATTTTTGAACGCCTACCGCCATTTCCTCCATTGCTTTCATGCTTTCGAGCATCGCCTCTGTTTGCGATGTTGTTCGCTCAGTAATTTCGCTCATGACTTCGTGAATATATGCACTTGTTTCGCTATTTTGTCTTGCGTTTTCGGTAATGTGAGCTGCTTCGGATGTCAGTTGTGCACTTTCTGTCGATAGCGTGCCAATTTGTTCTCTCAACTGTTCTACCATCTTCTTCATCGCTTTTGTTAACATTCCGACTTCATCGTTGTTTTGTAAAGTATCGACGTGAACGTACAGCTTTCCTTCTGCAATTTGTTGAGCGACAAGCGCCGTTTTACGGACAGGGAGCAATATACGACGAAGCGCAACAGTTATAAAGAGCACGAGAAATGCAATGGCTATCAGTATGCCGATCACAGCTTTTACAGCGATAGACTGTATATTTTTAAATAACACATCGTTCGGAACAGATAAAACAATCGCCCAAGTTTTATTAAATGCAGGTAATTGAATCGGTGCAAATCCTCGAAAAACATCTTGTTTCACAAGTTGAGAATATATTTCGTCGGAGAAATGTTCCCCTTTTGCGAGGCGTTTCAATATTGTTTTGTTTTTATCCATCGTAATGGTTTGTCCGATAAAACGTTCACCTAAGCCACTCGCAATGATCGTTCCATGACCATCGATAAAATTAAAGTATCCGCCGAGAGGTTTTTGTTCACTAATTAACTGTTGTAAAAAAGATACATCAAAATCAACGCCAACAATCCCTAAAAATTCACTTGTGTTCGGGTCAATAAGAGGAAAAATGAGCGACGTAAGGAGCACGTCTTTTCCGTTGATGGCGTACGTGTACGGCTCAAGAAGCAAAGGTTTTTTCGTCTCCTTCGGTACTAAATAATAGTCGCCATCTCCCGCCTTGTCATAGTCGCGGCTTGCTTCCACAATAATTTTTCCGTCGCTTCGGACGACGTAAGGAATGAATCGCCCTGTTGTATCATGTCCATCTCGATTGATGTATTCAGCATCTTTGTTATCAAACGCATTCGGCTCCCATAACGTATAAATACCGAGCAATTGATCATTTTGTTCAAGTAAGCGATGCATATGTTCCAATACTTGTTCACGCGTTAACCCATGTTTTTGAGCGAATAACATGTACTGTCCAAACGTACGAGCCGTAGCTTCAGCAGCTGAAAACAGCGATTCAAATTCATTTGCGTACGCTTTCGTTTCACTTACCGCATCCGTCTTTATCAGCTCTTTTTCGTCTGACAGCACTTCATATAGTATGAAAGAGACAGCAGTAGTAGCGATTATAGCTACAATAGATGAAATTAAAAAGGCTGTCCGAAAAATTAAGCTGCGGTCTTTCCATTTTTTCATATATGTTTTCTCCTCTCCTTGTATAGTTCTATCGTCCTACCTTTACCATATTAATGTATTCCATAGTGGTCAGACAAGAGAAAAAGAGGCTACTTCACCTCTTTTACAATTTCTTTATACACTTTCTCTCTATCAAACCCTTTTTCGCCCATGCCGAATGTGGCGATGACGCGGTTGTTTTCGTCTAAAAAGTAGGTGAGTGTCGTATGGATAAGCATGCCGTTTCCTGGATCGCGATATAAGAAGTCGAAAGCGTCGGCCACTTTTTTCGTATCCTCTTGGCTACCTCGTAAAAAAATCCATCCTTCGTTATCGCTTGTTACGCCAAACATGTTCGCATACGTTTGCATCACTTGTTGTGTGTCGCGTGTTGGATCAATGGTGATCGTAATAAATTCAACTTTGTCTTTAAACAAACCGTCTTTTTCCAACTGTTCTTTTAACTGTTTCATTTGAAATGACGTGCTTGGACAAATGTCTGGACAGTTTGTGTACACGAACTCTAATAGGCGCACTTTCGGTTCCATGTTACGAAATGAATACGGTTTTCCCCATGCCGTTTCCATCGTTACGTCTTTTGGAAACTCCATTTGATCTTGGCGGTAGTAAGAAAAATAAAATATACCAATGCCAATACAAATCGCAAGTAAACTAAAAAAGCCGATGTATAGTTTTTTCAACGTATATCCCTCCCACTTTCATCATACATAATCAACGTGCCAATGAGGAGAACGGGACGTGACAATTATTTGAATTTTTTCGTTGTTCTAAATCGTGAACGGGAAACTAAACTAGTAGTAACGATGGACAAGGGGGAAGAGAAATGAGAAAACTTGCTTTTTGGACGTTATTTCTATACGGAATATACGCATTATTTTTCGCATTTTACTTATTTCAATGGACAGACTCATCCATTCCAACACAATATAAAGGAACGAGCGCAGATCCGGCGACGTTTTTAACGAAAAAAGAACTGATGTTGACTGAACAGTTTTCCGAAGTAAAAAACTTTTTATTCTTTTTATCTATTCCGTATGAGTGGGTCATTTATATATTTGTGCTGCTGTTTGGCTTGTCGGCACGATTTCAACAATGGGCGGAAGCGACGACGAAGCGTCAGTTTATGCAAACGGCCATTTACGTATTTTGGCTATCGCTTCTTGTACAAGTCGTCACGTTTCCGCTTAGCTATATAAGCTATTACGTGACGAAAATGTATCACATTTCTACACAAACGTTTTCAAGTTGGATGCGCGATGAACTCATTGATTTTTGGGTAAATTACGCCATCATGGTTGTCATCGTTTACGTGTTATATGTGCTTATGAAAAAATTCGAAAAACGATGGTGGGTGTACGCATGGCTTTGTTCTATTCCGTTTACGCTTTTTTTAACGTTTATTCAACCTGTTTTTATCGATCCGCTTTATAACGATTTTTATCCTTTAAAAGACAAACAGTTAGAAGCAAAAATTTTAGCGTTAGCAGAAAAGGCTAACATCCCTGCTGAACACGTATTTGAAGTAAATATGTCGGAAAAAACGAACGCGCTTAACGCGTATGTCACAGGCATCGGCAGCAATTCACGCATTGTGTTATGGGATACGACATTGGAGCGGTTAAGCGAAGATGAAATTTTATTTATTATGGCGCATGAGATGGCGCATTACGTCATGAAGCATATGTATTGGGGGATAGGACTATATATTGTTGTCACGTTTATCGGACTGTTGTTGACAAATCGATGGATGAAGAGGGCAGTTGAACGGTTTGGCACACTTTTCCGAATAAAAAAATGGAACGACCTTTCTTCCTTACCTGTTTTTTTACTTCTTATTTCCCTATTAAGTTTTGCAGCGAGCCCTGCGATGAATGCGATTTCCCGCTATGAAGAACACGCGGCAGACAAATATGCAATTGAGTTAACGAAAAATAAAGAAGCGGCGATCTCGACGTTTCAACAATTGACGCGTTCAAGTTTAAGTCAAGTACATCCACCGTATGTCGTCAAACTATTTCGTTACAGCCATCCAACGATTTTAGAACGAATTATTTTTTTAGAACAGCAGTAAACATATTTTTTTGAAAAAAATTCATAAAAATACTTTCTTTTCTGAAAATTGTGTTATATAATAAAGATGTCAAAAGGAAAGTGTGTATTATAACAAAAGGGGTGGGAAACAAATCACAGCTCGTACATAGAGAAAAGAGCATCACAGTCATTTGGGGGTCTTTTGTACGGAAACAGAGGGGTTACGATAAAAAATTAAGGGGGAGAAGGAAATGGCAACATTCGAAGAACGTGTGAAACAATTAGAAGAAAGTTGGCAATTAGATGA
The DNA here is from genome assembly GCF_036834105.1 of Anoxybacillus sp. Lineage (NCBI taxonomy): Bacteria > Bacillati > Bacillota > Bacilli > Caryophanales > Anoxybacillaceae > Anoxybacillus > Anoxybacillus sp. The sequence continues at coordinate 5,601 of NZ_DAITON010000125.1, forward strand.
ACGGTGGAAAGGGATTACGCGCCCATATAGCGCAGCAGATGTCATTAAATTGCGCGGTTCGCTCGATATTGAATATACGCTTGCGCGCCGTGGGGCAGAGAAGCTTTGGCATTTATTAAATACAGAAGATTACGTTCATGCGCTCGGAGCATTAACAGGAAACCAAGCGGTACAACAAGCGAAAGCAGGCTTAAAAGCGATTTATTTAAGCGGATGGCAAGTTGCGGCGGATGCGAACTTAGCTGGGCATATGTATCCAGACCAAAGCTTATATCCGGCAAATAGCGTACCGCACGTTGTGAAACGCATTAACCAAGCGCTTCAACGCGCCGATCAAATTCAATATGTTGAAGGAAAAGAAGAGATCGATTATTTCTTGCCGATCGTAGCCGATGCGGAAGCTGGGTTTGGCGGCCAGTTGAACGTATTTGAATTAATGAAAGCGATGATTGAAGCAGGGGCAGCGGGCGTACACTTTGAAGACCAATTGTCTTCTGAGAAAAAGTGCGGCCATTTAGGTGGAAAAGTGTTGCTTCCGACTCAAACAGCGATTCGCAACTTAATTGCGGCGCGACTTGCGGCAGATGTGATGGGAGTGCCGACAGTATTAATTGCGCGCACAGATGCAAACGCGGCGGATTTAATTACAAGTGACATCGATCCGCGCGACCAAGAGTTTATTACAGGCGAGCGGACACCAGAAGGGTTTTTCCGTACGCGTGCCGGCTTAGACCAAGCGATTGCGCGCGGATTGGCGTATGCACCGTATGCTGATTTAATTTGGTGCGAGACGAGCGAACCGAACTTAGAAGAAGCGCGTCGTTTTGCGGAAGCGATTCATGAAA
>NZ_DAITON010000126.1:0-6277 GCF_036834105.1 Anoxybacillus sp.
GATCCGCAGGCAAGGGCTATTTTTATGCTTACTCGATTTTATCTAGCACCACGGGCTATAACAATGAAATTGTTCCATTGGAGCTATCGGAAAGAAATGATCTTGAGTTGGTTTTGAATACAATCAAACAACTGAATGGGAAGCCATTTGGTCAGAATGCCCTTCTTCATTCAGATCAAGGGTTCCAATACACAACAAAATCATATGAAAACCAGCTTGAAGAACTCAAGATTCAAGGAAGCCATTCTCGAAGGGGAAATTGCCATGATAACGCATGTATCGAATGTTTCTTCTCACATCTAAAGACAGAGAAGTTGTATAGAGAAGTTGTATTTGGTGCGCCCAAAAACGATGGAACAGGCGTATCAGGCTATTCAAGAGTATATTCATTTTTACAATCACAGTCGTTTTTAAGAAAAACTGAACGGCCTTTCCCCAATTGAATATCGAGAAAAGGCCGCAGCTACTTGACAGGGCTATGTGCAAAAAATTGTCCCTCTTTGTTATGTAAGCATCAATTTGTAGATTTTCTTTGCGGGAAATGATAAATACATAAAACCCCAGCACCGAAGTACTGGGGCAAAAACTATGAATCCCCCACTGACGGGGTGAAATGGCCTGCGACGCGGCAGGCAACTTATCATTAAGTTATGAGTTTTTTGCTGATAATATGCAAAGAGAGGAACCATTTGGGCTCCTCTCCGTTGCAAAACAAACGAATCCACGTTTTTTCACGTGTGAACTAGTCTGTGACGAGACAGACGACGTAATTTGTACTCTAAGTATAGAAAAAACCTAGGGAAATGTCAATACGTTGTAAGTACGTTACAGGTCAAATACCCATTTTACACGGTTCATAATCTTATTTAAATCATCCTCGTTTATATTGCCGATATGTTGCTTTAATCGTACTTTGTTGACGGTCGTTAATTCTTCTACCTTTACCGCAGAAGTCTGCGCTAAAAACGGATAAACTTCCTTTCGAAGAAAGTAATGTGTCTTTAAACGAGGTACTACTTTGGTTTTCCCTTTTCGATCTGTAACGGTTTGGGTTTTTAATTTTGTAGACAAAGGAGCTACCTTAACATTTCCGGATGTGCGGTTAATCCAGTCGTTGGAAAGAACAAGCACCGGCCGCTCTCCGTTTTGTTCTGTGCCGATATTTTCTCCAAGTTCACAAGTGAAAATAGCTCCTCGTATGATCGGGCGCTTCATCTGCGTTTGTTCATTCTCAATCCATTCGTTTGCTAATGCGATCTTTTTGGGATGCCATTCATCTAGTTTTGCTTTTTTGTCCACTTTTTTTAAACGCAAACGTTCACGTTGAATTGCATCTGATTCCATTTTATCCCACCTCTCCCTCTTATACATCACGCTCATGATTGTATCACATCATACCCTTAAAGTTCGGCAACGCTGCAATATTTTTTGCTATACATTCCCATCATTTTGCCGTTGCAGGATATACCGAAGCGACAATAGAATGATTAATATCACAGCGTTATAACGAGAGGTAACGGCGCTATGACGGGTGATACGGACGAAGGACAAATATTAATGGAGCCAAGTGATGTGTGTGCTTTGCTGGGCATAAAGGAGCCCACCTTGAGAAAGTATGCCCTCATCCTCCAAGACGCGGGATACAAGTTTCACGTCAACGACAAAGGACAGCGAGGCTATTTCGAAAGAGACGCTATAGTCTTGAAGCGCTTCATGGAGATAAAACAGAGTAACGATATGATGCTAGAACAAGCAGCAGAATGGGATGTACATTGTCCTGTCTGTGATAAACGCGCTCGCGATCGCAAAGGATAGTTAGCAAACAGTGCCTAGCACTATTCATTAAAACAGTCACCGGAATGGCCATGGCTAACGATGTTGTCGGCTGTCGATGGACGAACGAAAAAAATGGATGAAGAGATGTTTCGTGAATTGGAGGGAATCGCCATGACAGAACAAGACATTTTAGAAGCGCTAGAAGAATGGCAAAGCTTAAGCGTCGACCCCGAAAACCGTTACGCGTACGAAATGCGGCTGAAATGGCTCCTTGATCAACTCTCAAACATTCGCGGCAGTCGGGATGAAGGAAGACAAGAAGGATTGAAAGAAGGATTGAAAGAAGGATTGAAACAAGGTCGAGAAGAAGGGAAAAATGAAACCATTCGAAAAATGGTCAAAAAAGGAATGAGTATAACAGACGTTGCCCATATTCTCGACATGACAGTAGAGGAAATACGAGAGCGGTTGGGAGATTAGCGAACGGTGTTAGGGGCTGTTCGTATTTCTCCCACTTACAATTGCCCTCTAGTTGTGATAAATTTCCGATAATTTGGAAAAAAATAAAAAATGATTTGACATGTTTCTAGTAGTTTATGATATGATAGTGCTGTGACTTTTGAAATAGAAAAATAGAAGGGGTGGTTATGATGAGAAAGCTACGTCGCAGTATGTTGTTTGTCGTGTTGTTAGCGTTTACAATGATTGTCACGGCATGTAACGGGGGAAATGAACAAGGAAGTAGCGGAGGAGAGAAAGAGAAAGTCAAAACCATTAGCATTTTAACAGGTGGTACAGGTGGTACATATTATCCGCTCGGTGGAGCGATGGCGAGCATCATTCAAGAGGAGACAGGAATTAACGCGAACGCACAGTCTTCAGGTGCTTCTGCGGAAAATATGAACACGTTAAAACAAGGAGAAGCGGAGATGGCGTTTGCACAAACGGATATCGCCTCTTACGCATTGAATGGGGAATTAATGTTTGAAGGAAATAAAGTAGAAAACGTACAAGCGATCGGTACGCTTTATCCAGAAACAGTTCAAATCGTAACGACAAAAGACAGCGGCATCGAATCAGTTGAAGATTTAAAAGGAAAAACAGTATCCATCGGTGCGCCAGGTTCTGGAGTTAGCGCAAACGCACAACAAATTTTAGACATTCACGGCATTTCTTTAAACGACATTAAAGTACAAAACTTATCTTTTGATGAGTCTGTCGACGGCATTCAATCAGGCAGCATCGATGCGGCGTTCGTTACAGCTGGTACGCCAACAGGTGCAGTTGAAGCGTTAGCTGCTCAAAAAGAAGTGAAGATTGTACCGATTTCTGCTGAGAAAGTGAAACAATTGATTGAAAAATATCCGTTCTACGCGGAAGATACAATTCCTGCTGGTACGTATGGAATTGATTCAGACGTTACAACTGTAGCAGTTAAAGCGATGCTTGTCGTTCGCAAAGACTTAGATGAAGAGACAGTATACAATATTACAAAAGCTATTTTTGAAAATACAGACAAAATTACGCATGCGAAAGGAAAGTTAATTAAAGCTGAAACAGCGCTCGATGGCATCGGCAACATTCCGTTGCATCCAGGAGCGGAAAGATACTTTGCTGAAAAAGGCGTAAAATAACGACATGTGATGATAGACCGACGTTGTTCGGTCTATCGTTTCGTTTTGTTTAAAGGTGAATGGTGATGTCTTTATTGAAACGTTTCTTTTTTTTGCCCTTGTTCCTCATCCTTGCTTGCTTGTTTTTCTTTCCTTATAAGCAAGTCGTGGCGTTTTATTTCGAAGATTCCGATCGTCTCATCGTATTTTTTCCGATCGCTGAATCGCAAACGTTTCAAATCGTTTATACACATTCGATTCATTTCACCGATGTTGTCGAAACATATACGATATTCGAAAAAGAACTCGTACTTACAGAGTTGATGTATGAGAACTTTGCGGTTGGAATGCCATCGAATGCGGAAGGAAATGAAGTGTTCGAACGAAAAAACGGGAAGTACGTCATTACAAATATGAACCGTCGCTTTCGAACGATTGATCTCCGCATCGGCCAAGTTCGGGCTAATCATCGCCTCATCTACAAAGGAAAAGAAATTGTGCTCGGTGAGAAGATCGGTTATGGCAAGTGGGTGAGAATCGTTCCAACTCGAATCAGTTTATGGCAGCAGTTGAAAGGAGTGAACATCATTGACGAATGAAAAAGTTGACGTATTATCAGCTGAAGAACAACAAAAAATACTAGAAAAATACGATCCCGAATCAAATACGCGCCAATTGACTGGAGTCTTTCAAAAGATCGCGTTTGCGGGATTGTTAGCTTTTTCATTGTTTCAGTTGTATACGGCTATTTTTGGCGTCTTTACTGCGCAAATTCAACGTTCCGTTCACTTAGGATTTGCTTTAGCCCTCATCTTTCTTTTATTTCCTGCTCGGCGCGGAAAAAGAAAGAGCGGAAAACTTCAAGTAGCATGGTACGACATCGTGCTCGCTTTATTAAGCATTTACGTCGGTTCATATTGGCCGCTTCATATTGATAAGATCGTCATGCGCGTCGGCATGTTATCCGATCAAGATTTTTACACAGGCGTTTTGGCCGTTTTGCTTGTGTTAGAAGCGACACGTCGCGCGGTTGGTTTGCCGATTACCATGATCGCTATTTTATTTTTATCGTACGGTTACTTTGGCGAAATGATGCCGGGCTTTTTGCGCCATAGCGGTTTGAGCTTGCAGCGCCTCGTGCAAACGATGTTTTTTACGACGGAAGGAATTTTAGGAACGCCATTAGGTGTATCGTCGACATTTATTTTCCTCTTCTTATTGTTCGGTTCGTTTCTCGTGAAAACAGGTGTTGGACAATATTTCAACGATTTAGCAGTGGCGATTGCCGGTCGAAGCACAGGAGGTCCGGCAAAAGTAGCCATTTTCTCTAGTGCGCTACAAGGAACGATTAGCGGAAGTTCTGTCGCAAACGTCGTGACGTCAGGGTCTTTTACCATTCCGATGATGAAAAAGCTCGGCTATAAAAAAGAGTTTGCCGGAGCGGTCGAGGCTGCAGCGTCAACAGGTGGGCAGTTGATGCCGCCAATTATGGGAGCGGCAGCGTTTCTGATGGTCGAGTTTATCGGTGGCGGGCTCACTTATTGGGATATCGCAAAGGCAGCTGCGATTCCTGCTATTTTATATTTTACGGGCATTTGGATTATGACGCACTTTGAAGCGAAGCGCATCGGTTTAAGTGGACTGTCAAAAGAAGAAATGCCAAATCGAAAAGAAGTATTTAAGAAAATGTATTTACTTATTCCGATTGTTTCGGTCATCGCCTTATTGACGGCTGGTGTGACCGTTACGCATGCGGCGTTATATTCCATCGCCATCGCCATCGTCGTCGGATTTATAAACCGCGACTCGAATATGAAGCTTGTCGATATCGTTTATGCGCTTGTAGACGGAGCGCGGACAGCGTTAGGGGTCGCTGCCGCTACTGCCGCCGCCGGAATTATTGTCGGCATCGTGACGAAAACAGGTTTAGGGTTAAAGCTCGCAAACGGATTGCTTGATATTGCTGGAGGGCATTTATTGCCAACGTTATTTTTAACGATGATTGCGGCGATCGTTTTAGGAATGGGATCGCCAACAACGGCGAACTACGTCATTACGTCAACGATTGCTGCACCGGCCATTATTTTGCTTGGTGTTCCTGATTTATCAGCTCATTTATTCGTGTTTTACTTTGGGATTATTGCGGATATTACTCCTCCGGTGGCGCTTGCGGCTTTTGCGGCTGCTGGTGTATCAGGTGGGGAACCGATTCGCACCGGAGTGCAATCGGCGAAGTTGGCGATTGCGGCGTTCATTATCCCGTACATGTTCGTCTTATCTCCACAGCTGCTTATGATTGATACAACTGTAACGGAATTGCTTTGGGTCATCTTTACGGCCGTTACAGGAATGATTGCCATCGGTGCAGGGATGATCGGATATTGGATGCGCAGTTTGCATTGGATTGAGCGAGTCGTTGCGGTTGGCGCCGGTGTGATGCTCATTAACCCGACTGTTTGGTCAGATGTCATCGGTCTTGGCAGTTTTGTAATTTTACTTGTTTTACAATTCGTTTGGAAACGAAAGTAACTAGCGTACAACTGAAGAAAACGATAGTGGGAAAAAGTCAGCGTATGATACGCTGGCTTTTTCTATTGATTGGAAGTAACAAGAGTATATACATAAAATTCATTATTTTTAATCAAAAACATAATATATAATATGATAAATATATTAATTATATAGTATTTTTTATTTGATTTTTATTTCTTATTTAGTATAATTCTAAATGTATAATAATTTTCATTTTAAAGTGAATGGAGGAAAGGAACATGGAAAACAACAATCAAGCAAATGGAGGAAAATGTCCTTTTCATCACGGTGGAGCGACAAGTGTACAATCGAGTGGCACGGTAAATCAAAATTGGTGGCCGAATCAATTAAACTTA
>NZ_DAITON010000127.1:0-6253 GCF_036834105.1 Anoxybacillus sp.
TCGTCCAACCGTCTCCAGCTGTTTCGCCTGCTCGAGCGCACGAGCGACTTTCTCTCCTTCATCCGCTGGTAACGTACGAGTGAGTTCTCTCACTTGGGGCTCCACTGCTTTCATCGTCGGCGCACTTTCTGCTTGCTTACGCACGTCAGTGACCTGCTTTAACTGCGATTCTTTCGCTTCTACTGCCGTTGTCGGCGCATTCGCTCGAACCACTTCTTTTGCTGTACGCACGACGTCCGCAACCGCTTCTTCTTCCACCGTACGTAACCCCTGCACCAACTGTTGTCGGGCTTCCACACTTCGTCCAACCGTCTCCAGCTGTTTCGCCTGCTCGAGCGCACGAGCGACTTTCTCTGCTTCGTTCGCTGGTAACGCTCGAACGACTTCTCTCACTTGCGGCTCCACTGCTTTCATCGTCGGCGCGCTTTCCGCTTGTTTCCGCACTTCAGTAACTTGCTTTAACTGCGATTCTTTCGCTTCTACTACCGTTGAAGGCGCATTCGCTCGAACCACTTCTTTTGCTGTCCGCACGACATCCGCAACCGCTTCTTCTTCCACCGTACGTAACGCTTGCACGAACTGCTGACGGGCTTCCACACTTCGTCCAACCGTCTCCAGCTGTTTCGCCTGCTCGAGCGCACGAGCGACTTTCTCTCCTTCATCCGCTGGTAACGTACGAGTGAGTTCTCTCACTTGGGGCTCCACTGCTTTCATCGTCGGCGCACTTTCTGCTTGCTTACGCACGTCAGTGACCTGCTTTAACTGCGATTCTTTCGCTTCTACTGCCGTTGTCGGCGCATTCGCTCGAACCACTTCTTTCGCTGTCCGCACGACATCCGCAACCGCTTCTTCTTCCACCGTACGTAACGCCTGCACGAACTGCTGACGAGCTTCCACACTTCGTCCAACCGTCTCCAACTGTTTCGCCTGTTCAAGCGCGCGAGCGACTTTCTCTGCTTGTTCTGTTGGCAACGTACGAACAACTTCGCGTACTTGGGCTTCCACCACTCTCACATTTGGGGCACTTTCTGCTTGCTTCCGCACCTCGACCACTTGTTTCAGCTGTGTTTCTTTGGCTTCCAACGGTGTGGACGTTGGCGCATTCGCTCGAACCACTTCTTTCGCTGTCCGCACGACGTCCGCAATCGCTTCTTCTTCCACCGTACGTAATGCTTGCACCAACTGCTGACGAGCTTTGACACTTCGTCCAACCGTCTCCAGCTGTTTCGCTTGGTCAAAAGCGCGAGCGAGCTTCTCTCCCTGTTCCACTGGCAATGCTCGAACGATTTCTCTCACTTGCGCCTCCACGGCTTTCACATTCGGATCGCTTTCTGCTTGTTTTCGTAAATCAACCACTTGTTTTAGCTGTGCTTCTTTTCTTTCTAACGGCAATGTTGACTTACTCGGTTGGTCTCCTACCGTACGCAATGCTTGAATAAGGTCGTTTTTTGCTTTTTCTCCTAATTGTTGTACACGTTCAACGGCTTCATATAGTTCCTTCGATTCGATGCGTGGTAAAACCGTTTCTTTCAGCTGACGAACCGCATCTTCGACATGGCGAGCGTTGCGAACGATGCGTTTCGCTTCATCGATGACTTGCTTTTGTGAAGGTGAGGCCGATTGTACCGGAACATCTTCGTTTTTCTCTACAGAAGCAAACGCTTCAAGCAATCTTTGTTTAGCACGAAGTGGTTGACCTGAGCGATACAACTGTTCTGCCTCTTGTAATGCTGGCCCGAGCGTTTGACGAACGACGTCGCTTCCTTTTGCTATAGCGATCGCTTTGGCGACAATCGGCTCGCGTTCAATTTGTTGACGAATGATTTGCAACTGTTTCTCTTGCGTCGTTGCCCGTTCTGTTTGTACGTCATTCGTTTTCTTTTCGTTCACTTCTGCCATAGCGACCGCTTGCATAATGCGGCTGCGGGCAAACGATTCATGACCTCTCTCTTTCATTACAGTCGCTTCACGAACAGCTTTCGCAATCTCCTCATGCCCGTTTTCTTCGGCAAACTGTTTCGTCCATTCGATGACGCGGTCTATATTTTTTTCTTGTTGTAACTGTGTACGTAATTCGCTAATCGTTTGCGACGGTTGTTTGGCGATTGGAGTAAATGAAAAATGTGCGTCAATGGCGCGCACGATATCATGTAGCGATGCACTTAACGGCTTGCCGTGGAGCGCCTCATGAACCGCTTGTAACTGCTTTACTGTCATATCAAGCTTTTTACTTGCGGCAATTTGAATCGTTTCTAACTTTTGTTCAACCGTTCCTTTCCCTTCTGCTAAAAATGTGCGCAATGCCTCTACCGTTTCGCGAGTGAGCGGCAGTTGCTTTTGAGCAACGATCGTTGCCGCTTGGCGAAGTTCAGGCGTTTCAAACGTTTCAAATGATGATGTGGAAGGAGGTGTCACAACCTTCCCTTCGACCACTTCTCCATTCCCACCTGTCACTTGCACTTTCACTCTCCCAGAAGGCGGCACGTCTCCTTCAAAACGAAACCGAATATCCACCCCTCGCAATTGCACGATCGCTTCTTTTTCACTTACTTGCTCTTTCACGACCGCTTCATACACATCTCCGGCTTTTAAAGTCACAGTCGTTGACGATGAGGATGCCGAGCGATAATGTCCGTATCCGCGAATTTCCATAACGACCCATCTCCGTTCTCCAATATTCCTACTTTTTATATCGACCATCGTTGCGCACTTTTCAATGGGATTTTGTTCCCAACTATGAACGGATAAGAGTAAACGAACAAATATCGCGCGCACCTGCGTCATACAGAAGTTTTGCTGCTTCGTGCACCGTTGCGCCTGTCGTGTAAATATCATCCACAATCACAATGCGCTTTTCTGCCACATTTTCTCCGGTGAGACAAAACTTCCGTCCAGTGAAACGTTCACGTCTCGTTTTTTTCGATTGTTTTTCATCATCGATACGTCGCAAAGCAAAAATCATCGGCAATGGCAAAAGGGAAGCGATCGCCTCCGCTTGATTAAATCCGCGTTCAGCTAGTCGAGAAGGGCTAAGAGGAATGGGCACGAGGCATACATCGGAAGAAAAATGTTTAGAAAAAACGGCGCGAACATCGTGACGAAACGCTTCAATAAGTGCATAATCGCCGCGAAATTTAAAACGATTCATCACTTCTTTCATCCAATCATTGTACATATACACCGAGACATTTTGTTTTAAAACACTTTTTCGTTTTTCCCACGCGATGCAATCTTCACATACCGCCTGATCAATTAAACGGCTACATCGCTCACAACGATTCCCTTCTAAACGAATAAAACGAGCGCGGCAACGCGGGCAACAAACATCCTCTTGCCGAAGCGTCAAAAAGATCGAAAAAGACATTTTCGGCATCCAATCATCATGACAAATGACACATTTCATTCGTCAAGCAACCCTCGCTTTCGTGCTTCATCGTTCATACGTACAATATGGCGCTTTGCTTTAACCATTGCTTTCGTTTTTCCAAAATGAAAAAAGCGAATATCACCTGTCGGATATTGCGCACTTCGCCCGACTCGTCCAGCAATTTGTACGAGCGCACTTTCTGTAAAAATCGGTTGTTCTGCACCGAACACAGCGACGTCAATGTTTGGCACAGTCACCCCACGCTCTAAAATCGTCGTTGTGACGAGAATAGGAATGTGTCCGCGACGAAAAGCGAGCACTTTTTCTTTTCGTTTCGGATCTTCAGCATGCACCCCTTCAATGAGAGGATGAAATTGTTGTAAGTACGGGACCACTTGTTGTAAAAATTCGATGTGAGGGACGAATAAAAAGGCTTGCTTCTTTTGTGATAAACGTGCATGGAGCCATTGAATGACACATAGCGGTAAACGGTGGTGGCGCCACTTTTTTTGCCAATTGCCGCACCATTCGAATGTAGGGACAGGGAGCGGATGACGATGATAACGGGCTGGGATCATGACCGCTTTCCGTTTTCCACTTTTTACTTCATGTTGCCATTGCTCGTTTGGGGTTGCAGTTAAATAAATGAGTGAAGACGTCGGTTTTCGGGCACGTTCAACGGCGTACGAAAGCATCGGATCAACGCTATACGGAAACGCATCGACTTCATCAACAATCATGACATCGAACGCCCGATAATACCGAAGCAATTGATGCGTCGTTGCCACCGTCAATGAAGCAAGTTTGCCACGGTCTTGACTACCGCCATATAATGCCGCCATATCGACCGATGGAAATACGCTCGCCAAGCGCGGAGCTAGCTCTAACACGACATCTGTGCGCGGAGCGGCGATGCAAACGCGCTTTCCGTGCGACAGCGCCAGATCGATTCCCGCAAATAACACTTCCGTTTTTCCTGCACCACATACGGCCCAAACGAGCAATGAGTCGTTTCGATCAATCGCCTGACACACTTCGTCGGAAGCAAGTTGTTGGGCTGGGGATAGTTTACCGCTCCATTTCAGCGGTGAAGAAAAAGAGGTGGAGGGAATTGGACCAGTCCATATGACGAGCGGATTGCATTCGCTACATCGTCCCATCGTGACACATTTTCGACAATACGTACATATACGTCCACAACGAGCGCACGGAAAAGACGCAAAAAGTTGTTGATCTTCGTTGTCGCATCGCACACAGCGATACCCTTTTTTCGTTTTGACGATACTTTCTACAACTTGAACATACTTCTCATCATAAGGAAAAGAAAGTCCAGACTTTAGCAGCTGTTTGCCTGCCATATACAAACGAATCACCCCACTAAAAAAGAAGTGGACGAGTCGTCCACTTCTTCTATTCGCGCTAATCAAAAAAATTCCTGTTTATTTTTTATACCAACCGAATCCCATTGCCCCTTCACCTAAATGTGTGCCGATGACCGGACCGAAATAACTAAGGAAAAATTCAACGTGCGGGTATTGTTGTTCAAGCTTTTCTTTCCATGCACGCGCTTCTTCTTCACGATTCGCATGAATGATGACCGCACGCATCGGAACGCCGAGCATCGCATCTTCCGCAAATAGCTCTTCTATTCGGCTTAACGCTTTTTTACGTGTACGAATTTTTTCAAACGGCACGATCACTTTATCAACGAAATGTAAAATCGGTTTTACCTGCAGAAGGCTGCCGATAAACGCTTGTGCGCCACTTAATCGACCACCGCGCTGCAAATGCGATAAATCATCGACCATAAAATAAGCGCGCACCGATCGTTTCATTTCATCTAGCTGCGCAATAATCGCCTCTGGATGCATACCTGCTTGCGCCATTTCTGCCGCTTCCATCGCATAAAATCCTTGCATCATGCAGCTAATTTCCGAATCATATGCATACACGCGAATACCTTCAACCATTTGACCCGCGGAAACGGCTCCTTGATACGTTCCGCTAATGCCGCTTGATAAATGAATGGAAATGACCGCATCGTATTGTTTCGCAAGCTGTTCGAACGTTTCAACAAATAGTCCAATCGGCGGCTGTGATGTTGTCGGCAGTTGTTCGCTCGTTTTTACTTTGTCAAAAAAATCTTCTGCGCTTATATCGATTTCTTCTCGATACGTCTCGGTTCCAAAGACAACACTTAAAGGAATGATATGTATATTCAACTGTTCACGAATATGCTTCGGGATATATGCAGTACTATCTGTTAAAATCGCCGTTTTCATCGCCTATACCTTCCTTGTCCAAAATTTTTCCTACTTGCATTGTACTATATTATAACTATCCTTGCATTGAAAAAGGTTGTCGAATCGATTCGACAACCTTATTTCACTTCTACCCAGCCATTTTTAATCGCAACGACAACGGCTTGCGTTCGGTCGTTAACATTTAATTTTTGCAAAATATTACTTACATGGTTTTTCACCGTTTTTTCGCTAATAAATAGCGCATCGGCAATGCCTTTATTGCTTTTTCCGTCCGTCAACAACTGCAACACTTCGCATTCGCGGCGCGTCAATAAATGGTACGGTCGGCGTACGTCTTGCTTTTGCTTCTCTTGTCCCATCGATTCCCCTGCAACGAGGCGACGATATTCTTTCACAAGATTATGCGTCACTTTCGGATGCAAGTACGAACCGCCTTCTGCCACAACACGAACCGCTTCAATTAAGGCGTCTGCATCCATTTCTTTTAACAAATATCCCATCGCCCCCGTTTGCAACGCATGCATGACGTAACTTTCATCATCATGAATCGATAAAATGATCACTTTTGTATCCGGATACGCTTCAATGAGCTGACGAGTCGCCTCGACACCGTTTACATGCG
>NZ_DAITON010000128.1:0-6230 GCF_036834105.1 Anoxybacillus sp.
TTTACAATTTTAAAAGAAACATTTACAATTGAAGCGGCTCTTTTTTGTGAAGTTGAATACGTTTTACAGCAAAAGACAGAGAAATTGACGGAGGTGTTTATATGTCGATGGCGAAGAAAATTTTACTAGGAATGTTTGCCGGAATGATTGTTGGACTCGTTTTCAACTTAGCTCTCCCAATAGAATGGTTTGACCTCGCAAAAACATATGTGCTTCATCCGCTTGGAACGATATTTATCAACTTAATTAAGCTTCTTGTCGTTCCGATCGTACTCGTTTCATTAATTTTAGGTGCAGCTGGTGTTGGTGATCCAAAAAAACTCGGTCGCATCGGTGTGAAAACAATCTCATTCTTTTTAATTACTACTTCCCTTGCACTTATTATTGCTTTAACATTAGGATCTGTCATTCGTCCAGGAGAAGGAAACTTTAATTTAGAAGGGGCATCGTTTGAAAAGAAAGAAGCTCCACCTGTTGTAGATACATTGTTAAATATTGTTCCGACTAATCCATTCCAAGCGATGGTAGAAGGGAATATGTTGCAAGTTATTGTTTTTGCGATGCTTGTTGGCATGGCCATCGCTCGCCTTGGTGATCGAGTGAAACAAGTACGAGTTATTGTAGAGCAAGCCAACGATATGTTCATGTACTTAGTAGAGTGGGTCATGAAGTTCGCCCCATATGGTGCCTTTGCATTAATTACTATCGCGATCGGTGGACAAGGATTAGATGCGATTACAGCGATGGGAAAATATATGTTTGCAGTGTTATTAGCGCTATTTATTCATTTCTTTGCAGTGTACGGCACAGCGGTATGGATGCTTGGAAAAATGAACCCGATCGCGTTTATTAAAGGATTTTCTCCGGCGATGGTTGTTGCATTTAGTACATCAAGCAGTAATGCTACATTGCCAGTATCAATGGAAACAGCGCAAAAAAACTTAAATGTTCCAAAAAGCATTAGCGGTTTTGTGCAACCGCTTGGGGCGACAATTAACATGGATGGAACAGCCATTATGCAAGGTGTTGCAACGATGTTTATCGCACAAGTATATGGTGTTGATTTGACATTCGGTGATTTATTGACAGTTGTTTTAACAGCAACGCTTGCAAGCATTGGCACAGCAGGAGTGCCAGGTGTTGGATTAATTATGCTTTCTATGGTGTTAACATCAGTTGGTCTACCTGTTGAAGGAATTGCGCTTATTTTAGGGGTTGATCGACTACTTGATATGACGAGAACGGTTGTAAATATTACTGGAGATGCTGCATGCGCAGTCATTGTTGCAAAATCAGAAGAAAAATATGAGAAGGCAAACTAAACGAGGGAGATCCCCCTCGTTTTATTGTTTATAATAAATGAGATGGGAAGGACAGCGGCAGTCAGATGAACCAAATTTTTTCACGATCCATTGCCCATTATATTGTTGAAAAAGCTGTTGGGCACGTGCGCATTCACTAAGTTCAGAGGAATATGTTTGGATGTGTGTGATCTCGCCGTACGGTCGAATGTAATCGATGTGCCATCGTTTTCTTTTTTCTACCTGTATGTGACGTTGAATACGCGATTGCATATTTCGTTTGGCGCTCCCTACATAAATATAGTTTCCCTTTGGAAATAAAAACGTACCTAGTTTCCCAATCTCAACGATGGCGTTGTTATCGATTGTAAAGAAAATCGCATAAACGGTATGCTGCTTGTTGAACATTTTTTCCACCTCCCGAAAATTTGTCATTGAAAAATGAAAATGTTAGCACTACAATAAAAGAAGCGTATGTATAAAAAAAGGAGATGACGTTATGCTTTCGAACATAGGTTTACCTGGTTTAATTTTAATTCTTGTCATCGCTCTTGTCATTTTTGGACCGAAAAAATTGCCTGAGATCGGACGGGCTTTTGGGGAAACATTACGTGAATTTAAAAAATCTACAAAGGGATTGCGTGACGAAGTATTAGAGGAGCTCGACGAAAAGAAAGAAACGCGTAAATCATAAAGCGGCAACGATGTGTTGCCGTTTTTAACATGGGAAAAGGTTGGTGTTTACGCTCGTGGAAGAAAAGCAACGATATGAAGATAAAGAGATGACGTTAGTTGAACATTTAGAAGAATTGCGCAAGAGAATTTTTATTGTTGTTGGAGCGCTTATTTTATTTTTTATTGTAGGATTTATTTTTGTTCAAGATTTATATCGCTGGCTTATTGCTGATTTAGATGTAAAATTAACCATTTTAGGTCCTACTGATATTTTATGGGTATATGTCATGTTAGCTGGCGTATTCGCGATTACGATGACGATTCCAGTACTTGTTTGGCAAATATGGATGTTTGTTAAACCTGCTCTTACTCCGAGAGAACGGAAAGTTACATTATCGTATATTCCTGCTACATTTTTGTTATTTGTACTCGGGCTATGTTTTGGCTACTTTGTCGTATTGCCGATGGTGTTTCACTTTTTAATGAGTCTCGGGGAAGATTTGTTCGCGACTATGTTTACGACGGAAAAGTATTTTCGCTTTATGTTGAACATGACGGTTCCTTTTGCTATATTGTTCGAATTACCAATTATCGTCATGTTTTTAACGAGCATTGGTATCATTAATCCATATGCGTTACAAAAAATGAGAAAATATGCATATTTTATATTAGTTATCATTGCAGTAACTATTACGCCACCTGATTTCATCTCCGACTTTTTAGTGACAATTCCGTTGCTGTTGTTATATGAGGTCAGCATATCTATCTCAAAATTTGTGTATAAACGGAAAGAAAAACAGGTTGAGCAAGAAGCGTCTTCAGAATAGAGGGCGCTTTTTTATTTATCCATTTACTATAATAAAAACTATTTTCATGCTGTTAATGTATTTAAGAACATTTTGTTACAATTATCCCATGAAAATAACATAAAGTTAAAAAATGATATATAATGAACTGTAAACGTTATCATGTAAAGGGGAGGAGCTATGTGAAGAGAAAAACGATTTTAGAAGAAGTGCTTGATCGCGGCTTTACGAGACGCGATTTTTAAAAAATGTGTACAGCTCTGGCAGCGACAATGGGGCTAGATTTCTCACAAACGGATCAAGTTGTTGCGGCAATGGAGAAGAGCCAACGCGTACCAGTCATTTGGTTACAGTTTCAAGACTGTACAGGTTGCTCTGAATCATTTATTCGCTCTACGCATCCAAAAGTGGAAAGTGTGCTTTTGAACATGATTTCTCTTGAATATTCTGAAGCACTTTCTGCTGCTTCGGGTCATCAAATTGAAGCGGCACTTGAACATGTTCTTGAGCATTATCCTGGAGAATACATACTTGCGGTGGAGGGAAGCTTGCCAACAGATGATGCATTTTTAACTGTTGGTGGCGCATCGGCAAAAGAGACATTTCTTCGCGCTGCTAAAGGAGCAAAAGCGATTATTGCATACGGAAGCTGTTCGTCGTGGGGCGGAATTCCTGCTGCATATCCGAATCCGACAAAGGCTAAGCCAGTTACACATTTTGTGAAAGATAAACCGATCATCTTGGTACCCGGGTGTCCACCAATCGCCGAAGTGATGACAGGCGTCATTGCCCATATGATTACGTTCGGTAGACTTCCGGAGCTTGACCATCTCGGCAGACCGAAAGCGTTTTATCGTCATCGTATCCATGATAAATGTAATCGCCGCGCATATTTTGATGCCGGCTTATTTGCCGAATCGTTTGATGATGAAGGAGCAAGACAAGGATATTGCTTATATAAAGTAGGCTGCAAAGGACCAACGACATATAACTCCTGTGCAGAGATGCGTTGGAACGGGGGAGTGAGCTATCCCATTCAATCCGGAAACCCATGTATTGGCTGTTCTGAAAAGGGATTTTGGGACAACGGTCCTTTCTTTGTTCGTCGTGCGAAAATTCCTGCTTCTCAAACAACGATTAATCCTGAAACAGTCGGAGCGATTGCCGTCGGTGTAACAGCGGCAGGTGTTGCTGCTCACGCTGCTGTAACAGTGATGAAGAAAAAAGATGAACATCATGATCGAGGTGAATAAAGATGGCAGAACGTATTGTTGTCGACCCAGTCACGCGAATTGAAGGTCATTTACGCATTGAAGTAGATATTGACGAGAGAGGTGTCATTCAAGAGGCGTTTAGTTCAGGAACAGCAGTCCGCGGTATTGAGTTAATCGTGCGCGATCGTGATCCAAGGGACGTTTGGGCGTATGTGCAGCGCATTTGCGGTGTTTGCACAACTACACATGCTTTAGCTTCTATCCGATCCGTTGAAGATGCGCTGGATATTAAAATTCCAAAAAATGCTCATCTTATCCGTGACATTATGAATGCAGCAGTTTTTTTACATGACCATGTCGTCCATTTTTATCATTTACATGCATTCGATTGGATTGATGTATTAAGCGCTCTGAAAGCCGATCCGAACGAAACGAGCCGCATTGCTCAGTCTCTCTCCAATTGGCCAAAATCGTCACCAGGTTATTTTAAAGAAATTCAAATGAAGGTACAAAAAGTTGTTGATAGCGGCCAACTTGGCATTTTTGCAAACGGGTATTGGGGGCATCCAGCGTATAAGTTACCGCCTGAGGTGAACTTGCTTGCTGTTGCTCACTATTTAGAAGCGCTTGATTGGCAAAAAGAAATTGTTAAAATTCATACCATTTTCGGGGGGAAAAACCCGCATCCTCATTATGTTGTCGGCGGAATGGCCACTCCAATTGATATAAATAGTGATAATGCAATTCACGCAGAGCGTCTTATGCACGTTTCGCAAATTATTGATCAGGCAGTAGAGTTTGTAAACCATGTTTACATTCCCGATTTATTGGCGATTGGTTCGTTTTATAAAGATTGGACATATGGCGGAGGATTAAATAACTATTTATGTTATGGGGATTTTTCGACAGGTGATATTCGGGACGTGCATTTATATCGTTTCCCACGTGGTGTTATTTTAAATGGTAATTTAAACGAAGTGCTTGATGTCGATCCGAAAGATCCAGAACAAGTAAAAGAATTTATTGATCATTCGTGGTACACATATGATGGGAAAGAGGGGGGAGTTGGCAAACATCCGTGGGAGGGAGAAACATCACTCCGTTATACAGGGCCAAAACCACCGTTTAAAACATTAAATACAGATGAAAAATATAGTTGGTTAAAATCTCCAAGATGGAAAGAGCATCCGATGGAAACAGGACCACTTGCGCGCATGCTAGTTGGCTATGCGTTAAAGAAAGATGAGTTTGTTGGATTAGTAGATGATACATTAAAGAAATTGAGTTGGCCACTTGAAGCGATGAGCTCGGCACTCGGACGTACAGTAGCGCGTGGGCTTGAGTCTATTCTCGTTGCTAAATGGATGCGCGATGATATGGACGCATTGCTTGCGAATATTCGCAACGGAAATCAAATTACATTCGATCGGACAAAATGGGAACCAAGCACGTGGCCTAAGCGAGCGAAAGGAGTAGGATGGATGGAGGCGCCACGTGGTGCGTTAGGCCATTGGATTGAAATTGAAGATGGGAAAACGAAAAACTATCAAGCTGTCGTTCCAACGACATGGAATGCTTCACCGCGTGACCATAAAGGGCAAATTGGTGCGTACGAAGCGTCTTTAAAAGGAACGCCATTGCTTGATAAAGAAAAGCCGTTAGAGATTTTGCGCATCATCCATTCGTTCGATCCATGTTTAGCATGTGCTGTTCATTTAACCGATCTTGAATCGAAACAAACAACTCATATTCGTATTGGGTAGGAGGGGAGTGTATGTCAGTCCCGACAAATCCAAAAATTGAACAAAAACAGACGGAAGTCATTTGGAAGCGATCGCGAAAAGCAAAACGTATTGAGCTAAATGATCACATGGTGAAAGTGTACGTATGGGAATTACCTGTTCGTATTTTTCATTGGATTAATGCTTTTTCTATCATAGTTTTAATGATTACGGGCGTGTTTATCGGCCGCCCGTTCGTGTCTGCCTCCATTCAAGAAGAAGCGTATTACTCGTTTTTGATGGGGTGGGCACGTTATATTCACTTCTTCGTTGCTTTCCTTTTTACGATTAATTTAGCTGTTCGTTGGTATTGGGTATACAAAGGAAACGAACATGCGACGTCGAACCCATTTCGACTTTCTTTTTGGAAAGAAGCATTTGAAACTATCAAATATTACTTATTTATGAAAAATAACAAAAAACATTATATCGGACATAATCCGCTCGCTCAAT
>NZ_DAITON010000129.1:0-6193 GCF_036834105.1 Anoxybacillus sp.
AAATGGCTGCGTGGGACGTGACAGGCACGCTGTCCACATTCTTGCCAAATGGGCCGTATCATTTGTATAATAGAAGCAGATATTTCATAAAATAAAAAAGACTGAGCGCCGCGAACGCTCAGCCGAAGCAACTACATGCCGCAAGAAGAGCGGCTGACCTAATTGAATCAGCGATTACCGAAAAGGAGTAACCGTCTTAATCCATTGGTCGTGGGGGAGCGGTTACTTCTTTTTGTTTATATAGACGACCATCGTGACGATCAATGTTAGCATCCCTATCAGTACTAGACTGAATTGAGCAACTAAGCTTAATGCTTCGTATGTCGTCATTTTCCCACCTCCCTCCATTAGGGAAGTGGTCAACCGCCCACCCTGCTTATGTAGTTGCTACTACTGCGATTGTAACATGTCCGTATGCTTTCTTCTACAAATCCAGGCAATATGTCTCAAACGCAACCGCTATACCGAGCCTATAAGAAGATTCCATCATTTTTTGTAGACAAACTCTCATTCTTGCCAAATTCCACATATTTTTTCTTCTGTTCTTCTTTCGTACCTAAGAAACATTGCAATAGCGCGTCGATATTCATGAATGGGGGCGTGTGTGTTTGCGGTTGCTTATATAAATAAAAACTACCCCAGCGATAATGTTCGGAAAGATGAGCAATACGGGCCTCGACAGAATTGAGATGAATGTAGCGGCTTACTTCCAACATGCCTTTTTCCTCATAAACGCATAAAACAGAGAGCCCATCTATGACTCTCTGTTTCTACAAATCTCGACATCCATCGGGGCGTGACAGGCACCGTTATTACTTCACCAATTCTAACGGCACCGGAATGAATTTTTCTACTGTTTCGCCATTTACAACTTTTAGTGCTGTTTTGACGGCGTTTTCCCCGATTAGTGCTGGTTTTTGAGCAATGGTTGCGGCCATTTTTCCTTCTTGTACAGCTTTTACTGCATCATCCGTTGCGTCAAATCCAACAACGATCACATCTTTCATTCCATGCGCCTCAAGTGCTTCTAACGCCCCTAACGCCATTTCATCATTGTGCGCAAACACCGCTTTTATATCTTTTTGACTTTGTAAAATATTTTCCATAACTGATAATCCTTTCGCACGGTCGAAATCAGCAGCTTGTTTTGCAACCACTTTAATGTTGCTTGCTTTGTCAATGACTTGATGGAATCCTTCGCCACGTTCACGTGCCGCTGATGAGCCAGGAATTCCTTCTAACTCAACGATATTTCCACCATCTTTTAATGCCTCAATAATAAACTCACCAGCCATTTTTCCTCCTGCAACGTTATCTGAAGCGATATGAGCAACAACCTCCCCACCATCTGCACTACGGTCGACCGTAATGACTGGGATGTTCGCCTTGTTCGCCGATTCAATCGCTGATGCAACAGCGCTAGAATCAGTTGGGTTAATTAAAATAATATCTACCCCTTGTTGAATTAAATCTTCGATATCGCTCGTTTGTTTCGCTGGATCGTTTTGTGCATCAACAACTGTTAACGATACATTTGCTTCTTTCGCTGCTTTTTCTGCCCCTTCCTTCAACGTGACGAAAAACGGATTGTTTAACGTCGAAATTGATAAACCAATTTTTACATCCCCTTCTTCCTTTTTCTCCGTGCTGTTCGTTGGAGTACCGCTGTCTAGTGAACAACCGATAAGCCCCCACATAACGACTAAAATAACTGTCAACATTCCTACAATTTTCTTCATCATTCTCCCCCGCTTTGCTTAAAATTTATATCAAACTTCTTTTCGGCGATCTAAAATCACCGCAAGAAGAATGACAACACCTTTAATGACTTGTTGGTAAAAAGATGACACGTTTAGTAGGTTTAATCCATTATTTAATACCCCAATGATTAACGCTCCGATAAGCGTACCAAAAATCCAGCCGCGTCCACCGGATAAACTAGTTCCCCCTAACACAACCGCCGCAATCGCATCGAGCTCGTAAGCAGTTCCTGCAGTCGGTTGAGCGGAATTTAGACGAGAAGTTAAAATTAAACCTGCCAAAGCCGCTAAGCCACCTGTTAAGGAATAAATCCAAATTTTTAAACGATCAACGCGAATACCCGATAAACGAGTCGCTTCCTCATTTCCACCAATCGCATATGTATGGCGACCGAACGTCGTTTTCTTTAATACGACATAAAGTAATACATAAGCAACAAGCATCAATACAACGGGAACAGAAATTCCGAGAAAATAACCACGCCCAATCATTTGGAAAGCCAGTTCATCCGAAAAACCGGTAATCGGCCGTCCCTCTGTATACACAAGGGTAGCCCCGCGAAAAATAGTCATTGTCGCTAATGTCGCAATAAATGGAGCGACGCGCCCTTTCGTAATAATAACGCCGTTTAGCGCCCCCATAGCGAGTCCTGCGGAAATACCGATCATCATTGAGAAAACACCGTTCATTCCATTTGCCATCAATCCAGCCGCAAATGCGCTAGAAAGTGCTAGCACGGAACCTACTGATAAATCAATTCCACCTGTTAAAATAACGAACGTCATCCCAAATGCAATAAGTGCATTAATTGATACTTGTCGCAAAATATTAAGCCAGTTATCGAGTGTAAAAAAGCTATCGCTCAAAAAAGTAAGTACAATACAAAGCAACAACAAGCCTACTAACGGTCCAAGCTTCTTTATATTTAACTTCCAAACAGTTGTCGTCCCTTGCACGATTGGTTTTTGCATTATACGTCTCCCCCTGTCGCCGCGCGCATAATCGTTTCTTGATCGACATTGTCGTTCTGCAAGATCGCCGTTACTTTTCCTTCATGAACAACCATAATCCGATCACTCATCCCTAGAATCTCAGGTAGTTCCGACGACACCATGATGATCGCAACACCTTGAGCAGCTAGCTCATTCATCATCTCATAAATTTCTTTTTTTGCCCCAACGTCTACTCCTCGTGTCGGTTCATCTAAAATCAGTATGCTTGGATTCATTGCCAACCATTTTCCAAATACAACTTTTTGTTGATTTCCTCCACTTAACGATTTTACTTCCATCTCAGCGGAAGCTGCTTTAATATGAAGTCGTTCGATTAAAGAACGAACAAGCTCATTTTCTTTTTTGTTATCGATGAATCCAATCGTTGCCAACTGCCCTGCTTTCGGCAACGTTAAGTTTTCACGAACGCTCATTTGTAAAACAAGCCCTTTTCCTTTTCGATCTTCAGTAATAAAAGCCATCCCGTATTCCACTGCTTGACGCGGCGATGTGATTTTTACTGGTTGTTGATTCAAATAAACCGTTCCCGCATCAGTTTTTCGAATGCCAAAAATCGCTTCCATTATTTCCGTACGACCGGCACCCATCAACCCAGCAACCCCCAAAATTTCTCCTGCACGCACCGTAAACGAAACGTTATGAAACACCCCGTTTTGTGTCAATCCTTCGACGCGAAGCCGCTCTTCACCGATTTGGACGCTTCGTTTCGGGAAGCGCTCTCCAATTTGTCTGCCGACCATCATATGGACAATCTCATCAAATGTCGTTTCACGTATTAGCTTCGTTCCAATAAACTGGCCGTCGCGCAAAACGGAGATGCGGTCGCAAATCGTAAAAATTTCTTCCATCCGATGTGAAATGTAAACAATTGCAACCCCTTGTTGTTTTAACGTACGAATGACGGTAAAGAGCGTTTGAATTTCGCGATCGGTTAATGCCGCTGTTGGCTCATCCATAATTAAACATTTGGCATTCGTTGATAATGCTCTAGCAATCTCGATAACTTGTTGCTTACCAACCGATAAACACCCCGCCATCTCATTCGGATCGATGTCCATGCCAAGTTTTTGCAAATATCGTTTTGCTTCTTCTGCCATTTCTTTTTGGCGAATCCATCCCGTTTTTCCAATCGTTTGTTCTCGCCCTAAAAACATATTTTCCGCTACCGTTAACGTTGGGATGATATTTAGCTCTTGATGAATAAACACAATGCCGTCTCGCTCTGCTTCTTTCGGATGCCGATAATGTACCTCTTTCCCATCGACCGTAATCGTCCCAGCATCTTTTTCGTACATTCCCGTCAATATTTTCATTAACGTCGATTTTCCAGCTCCGTTCTCCCCCATTAGCGCATGTACTTCGCCTGCACATACTTCAAAATCGACTCCGTCTAAGACGAGATGATGATGAAACGCCTTTTTAATTCCTTTCATTTGAATGAATGGCACGTTCGTCTCCTCCTTAAAAATTAACGCCGGAGTGAAGAATTATATTAGCGTAAGGAGTCGCCTCTCCTGTGCGAATAACCGCTTTCGCCGATTTCATCATTTCTTTTAACCGTTCATGTGAAACAGTATGTTGTGTCGTGTTCACAAATCGTTTTTGAATCTCTTGATACATCACAGGATTATGTGTTTGCATTTCTTCCGCAATCGTAATCGCTTCAATCTCTAATTCTTCTAAAATCGGATCGAGTACGGACAAAAAAGATGGGAAACCTTTAATGAGCGATAAATCAATGCGCGTTACTCCTTCCGGAATCGGCAAACCACAATCAGCGATGACGATCATATCTGTATGTCCTAGCGAAGCAAATACGGTATTTAATTCTTTATTTAACACTCCATATTTTTTCATCGTTTTCATCCTTTCTCCGCAAGAAACGACTCTAGTTCTCTCTCGGTCGGCATCCCTGTTTGTGCCCCAAGCTTTGTGACGGAAAGTGCCGCCGCTGCATTTGCATAACGACAAGCATCTTCTAATGCCATGCCTTTACTTAACGCTACCGCAAGCGCTCCATTAAACGTATCCCCCGCTCCCGTCGTATCGACAACTGGTACGCGAAACCCTGGGATAAGTACCTGCTCACCGTTTCGCTGGAATGAAACGCCTCGCTTTCCTTCGGTCACGATCAATTTGTGCGCCCATTGTTTTAACGGTCTCCCCGCCAGCACGACATCACGTTCGTGTTCATTTGGCGTCAAAAAGTCGACTTGATCGAGCAATGTGTCTGGGAGCGGCTGTGCCGGTGCTGGGTTTAAAATGACACGAACACCGTTTCGTTTCGCGATCGACACTGCTCGTTCTACGACGGAAAGTGGAATTTCTAACTGAAGCAGACAAACATCGCTTGTCGCAATTTTCTCTTCCCAACGCTCTAGATCGTCTGAACGTAGCGCATGATTGGCTCCAGGAACGACGATAATGCGGTTATCTCCTTCCGAAATGATAATTGTCGCAATGCCAGTTTCGGTATCTGTAACCGGTTTCACACCATCGACAATAATTCCTTCTTTCGCTAAATGCTGAAGCAACTCCGTTCCAAACGCATCGGTGCCAACAGCGCCAATCATCTGCACATCCGCGCCAAGCCGTGCTGCTGCTACCGCTTGATTCGCTCCTTTCCCCCCAGGGATGAGGCGAAACGTTTCCCCTACTACCGTTTCGCCTTGCAGCGGCATTCGTTTTGTGATCGTTACTAAGTCCATATTGATGCTTCCAATGACCGTAATTTTCGGCTTTCTCACGATTTTCCCCTCCTGCGCGTCGAATCCCGTTCAATAAGTTTAACAGGCAGTACGTAATGAAGCTGATCAATCGGCTGCCCTTCAATTGTTTTCACTAAAAGCCGCGCCGCAATCGCCCCCATTTCATAAATTGGTTGCGAAATGGTTGACAGCTCTGGCGTTGTCATCTCCGTTAACGGAATGCCATCGTATCCAATAATCGCAACATCTTCTGGAACACGTAGTCCCAATTGTTGAACAGCTTTTAGCGCCCCAACCGCCATCGCATCGTTCCCAGCAAAAATGCCATCAATTGAATTCGTTTGAATCGCTTGCAGCACCGCTTCTTTCGCTTGTTTCAGTTGATAATTCCCTTGAATGACAACTGCTTCTTCCCAAAGTCCTAAACTTTTCATTTCATCGCGATATCCGTAAAAACGTTGCATTGCGTTCACGACATGCGTTGGTCCTTGAATATGGGCAATTTTTCGGCATCCAATGTCATACAAATGCCTCGTCGCTACACGAGCGCCACTGTAGTTATCCGCAATGACCGATGGAAATGAATGATCAGATGGACGGTCCAAAACAACAATCGGAACATCTAACTCGGCCACTTCTTCCATCGCCAATTGATTCGTCGTTAAAATCATGCCATCCACATATTTTTGTTTTAAGACATCCATATATTGC
>NZ_DAITON010000130.1:0-6174 GCF_036834105.1 Anoxybacillus sp.
CTCCTTTTTTGTTTGGTTGTAAATTTATGTTAGTAAATTTGCTCATCTACAGTTAGAAAATTCAACCATATGAAACGCTTTCCCACAATGACAACCCTTGACAATATAGAAGGTCACCTTTAAAATGTACATGTATATTTGACAATTTTGAAGTGTATGTTGAATGGTTGCAATGTACATGCCGACATTGATGAAGTAACGAATTTATAGCAAGAGGAGGTGAGGAAAATGGGTGAAACGATCATCTCCGCTTTGCTTGCCCTAGTCGTCGGTGCAGTTGTTGGCTTTTTTGTTCGTAAATCCATTGCCGAGGCAAAAATTGGCGGTGCCCAAGCGGCTGCCAAGCAAATGATCGAAGAAGCGAAACGAGAAGCAGACGCATTGAAAAAAGAAGCGCTCCTTGAAGCAAAGGATGAAATTCACAAACTTCGCGTTGAAGCGGAACGAGAAATTCGCGAACGAAGAAGTGAATTGCAAAAACAGGAAAACCGTTTGTTACAGAAGGAAGAGAATCTCGACCGAAAGGATGAATCCCTAAACAAGCGAGAAGCGTTGCTTGAGAAGAAAGAGAATTCTCTCAATGAAAGACAACAGCATATTGAAGAGATGGAAAGCAAAGTGGAAGAACTCGTTCGAAAGGAACAAGCAGAGCTTGAGCGCATTTCCAGCCTAACGCGTGAAGAAGCACGCCAAATTATTTTAGAGCGTGTAGAGAAAGAACTTTCGCACGAAATCGCGCTCATGGTCAAAGAAGCGGAAACGAGAGTGAAAGAAGAGGCGGATAAAAAAGCAAAGGAAATTTTATCGCTTGCCATTCAACGTTGTGCTGCTGACCATGTGGCAGAAACGACGGTATCTGTTGTAAACTTACCGAATGACGAAATGAAGGGACGTATTATCGGAAGAGAAGGGCGTAACATCCGTACGCTAGAAACGTTAACAGGAATTGATCTTATTATTGATGATACGCCGGAAGCAGTCATTTTATCTGGCTTTGACCCAATCCGTCGTGAAACTGCACGCATCGCGTTGGATAAGCTTGTTCAAGACGGGCGTATTCATCCGGCGCGCATTGAAGAAATGGTCGAAAAGGCAAGAAGAGAAGTGGATGAGCATATTCGTGAGGTTGGAGAACAAACAACGTTTGAAGTAGGTGTTCACGGCTTACATCCAGACTTAATTAAAATTTTAGGGCGATTGAAGTTCCGTACGAGCTACGGGCAAAATGTGCTTAAACATTCGATGGAAGTGGCATATTTAGCCGGTTTAATGGCAGCAGAGCTGGGAGAAGATGAGATGCTTGCACGTCGTGCGGGTCTTCTCCATGACATTGGAAAAGCGGTTGACCATGAGGTTGAAGGAAGCCATGTTGAAATTGGCGTAGAACTAGCAACGAAATATAAAGAACATCCTGTTGTTATTAACAGCATCGCCTCGCATCATGGTGATGCGGAACCGACATCGATTATTGCTGTTCTCGTTGCTGCTGCGGATGCTTTATCTGCAGCTCGGCCGGGTGCTCGTAGCGAAACGTTGGAAAACTATATTCGTCGACTTGAAAAACTTGAAGAAATCGCCGAGTCATATGAAGGTGTTGAGAAGTCGTACGCCATCCAGGCGGGACGTGAAATTCGGATTATGGTAAAGCCGGATATGATCGATGACTTGGAGGCACACCGTTTAGCGCGAGATATTCGCAAACGTATTGAAGAAGAGCTAGATTACCCAGGTCATATTAAAGTTACAGTCATTCGTGAAACACGAGCTGTTGAATATGCAAAATAAGCTACTCCTTGTTTGGGGTAGCTTTTTCGTATTGATAAACATTTTATTTTGTGAGAAACTGAAAAATAGAGACAATGAGTATAGAAAGGGTAATAAAATGAAAATATTATTTATCGGTGATGTCGTAGGACAACCGGGGCGAAAAATGGTTGATGAATACGTGCCAAAGCTTAAAGCAAAATACAAGCCACATGTAGTTATTGTAAATGGCGAAAATGCAGCGGGGGGAAAGGGAATTACAGAAAAAATATACCGTCGCTTTTTAGAAATCGGGGTACATGTTGTTACGTTAGGTAACCACGCATGGGACAATCGGGAAGTTTTCGAATTTATTGATCAAGCAAAAATGCTCGTTCGCCCAGCCAATTTTCCAGCCGGTACACCTGGAAAAGGAATGGTGTTCATTCATGTGGAAGGGTATGAAATAGCTGTGATTAGTTTGCAAGGGAGAACATTTTTACCAGCGATCGATTGCCCGTTCAAAAAAGCAGACGAATTAGTGGAAATAGCTCTTGCCCGCACCCCGTTTATTTTTATTGATTTTCATGCGGAAGCAACGAGTGAGAAACAAGCGATGGGGTGGCATTTAGACGGTCGGGTAAGCGCTGTTGTTGGCACGCATACACACGTTCAAACAGCTGATTCACGTATTTTGCCAAACGGAACAGGTTATATCACTGATGTCGGCATGACCGGGCCTTATGATGGCATTTTAGGAGTGGATCGCGAGGCAGTATTGCGCAAATTTTTGACAGGTTTACCGGTGCGTTTTGAAGTTACGACAGGGAGAGCGCAATTGAACGCTGTCCTTATTGAATTGGATGAAAAAAACGGAAAAACAAAATCAATTCAGCGTATCATGATTAATGATGATCACCCTTATTTTGATTAGTTCCTCTTTTAAGATTTTTCTGAAAAAAATACATATTGTAGCAGGAATACAGGCAAACAGGGATGAATATATAATGAATAGTACAACTTTTTATAAGCAATTGTGAGAAACGAGGAGGAACTAGAAATGGAAATATTAAAAGTTTCAGCAAAATCTAATCCTAATTCCGTAGCTGGTGCACTTGCAGGCGTGTTAAGAGAACGCGGTGCTGCTGAAATTCAAGCCATTGGTGCAGGTGCATTGAATCAAGCCGTTAAGGCAGTAGCGATCGCGCGAGGATTCGTAGCACCGAGCGGAGTCGATCTCATTTGTATTCCTGCGTTTACGGATATTCAAATTGATGGAGAGGAGCGGACGGCGATCAAACTGATCGTTGAGCCGCGTTAATAAACATAAGCCTGTTTGCTTATAAAGCAAACAGGTTATTTTTATCCTATGATTGTTTTTGAACCGAACGCGTTTAATGGGGGGATGGTTGTGCGTATATTTGATGCTCATTGTGATGTTTTATATCAATTATTTTGTGATCAACATTTGTCATTTGAACGGAGCCCATCGTTACATGTGACGTACGATGGCTTGAAACAGGCGGGAGTAACTGTACAAGCGTTTGCGATTTATATTCCGAAACAAGTAAGACCGGAGTCACGCTTTTTTGTCGCTTTAGAGATGGTTGATTACTTTTATGAAAAAATTGTTTCACAACCAAATATGAAAATTGTTCGCTCGAAAAGAGAAATTGATCAATTGCAGCCAAATGAAATTGGGGCTATGCTTACATTGGAAGGGTGTGAAGCGATTGGAGAAAGCTTAATACAGTTGCGTACATTGCTCCGTCTCGGCGTTCGTTCCGTTGGCTTAACATGGAATGATGCCAACATGGTAGCTGACGGTGCACTTGAGCAACGTGGTGGCGGATTAACCAAATTTGGAAAAGATGTTGTTCATTTGTTAAATGAACAACAATGTTGGACAGATGTGTCGCATTTAAGTGAACGTGCGTTTTGGGATGTCATTGAATTGGCTCATTACCCGATTGCTTCACACTCGAATGCTTATACAGTTTGTCCGCATCCCCGCAATTTGCGCGATGATCAAATTCAAGCGCTCATTAAGAAAAACGGGGTGATTGGTGTGACGTTTGTGCCGCAATTTTTGCGTCATGATGTCCAGAAAACGACAGTAACAGATGTGCTCCGTCATATTGATCATATTTGTTCGTTAGGTGGAGAAAACCATATCGGGTTCGGATCTGATTTTGATGGCATTTTTGAAACGGTCGAACAATTAGGAAACGTTGCGCACTACACACATTTTATTGACGAATTGTTAAAGCATTTTAAAGAAGAACAAGTGAAAAAGTTTTTGTTTTGTAATTTTTATGAGCGAATTCCTCAATAAAAATCGAAAAAGAAATTCACATTTTTGTAACAAATATGTTGCAATTTCTTTTCAATAGGGCTAGAATGAAAGCGTTTAGTATATGAAATTTTTCGAAAAAAATCAATGTGAAATGGTAGAGCTTTTCTTGGAAAAGTGCTACACTTATAATCGTACAATGTAATGTTACAATTGATGGAACTTTAAAGGGGTGTAAGACATGATTAGTCAACTTTCGTGGAAAGTTGGAGGACAACAAGGGGAAGGTATTGAAAGTACGGGGGAGATATTCTCCATTGCGCTCAACCGACTAGGCTACTACTTATATGGTTATCGCCACTTTTCATCTCGAATTAAAGGTGGTCACACGAACAATAAAATTCGTGTTAGCACGACACAAGTTCGTTCAATTGCCGATGATCTTGATATATTAGTAGCTTTTGACCAGGAGACGATTGATTTCAACTTTCATGAGTTGCGTCAAGGTGGGATCGTTATTGCGGATGCGAAGTTTAATCCGACGATTCCAGATGAGTCAAGAGCTACGTTGTATGCGGTTCCATTCACTGATATTGCAACAGAGCTAGGGACAGCATTAATGAAAAACATGGTTGCAGTCGGAGCTTCAAGCGCAGTACTCGGTCTTGACATTCGTGTATACGAAGGGGTCGTTCAGGAGATTTTCGGTCGCAAAGGTGAACAAGTTGTTGCAAAAAACATGGAAGCGATCAGAGCGGGCGCTCAGTTTATGCGTGAACAACTTGGTGAAAACATCCAATTAATGCAACTTGAAAAAGCGGACGGCAAAAAGAGAATGTTTATGATTGGGAATGACGCCATTGCGCTCGGTGCACTAGCTGGTGGCGCGCGCTTCATGGCCGCTTATCCAATTACGCCGGCTTCTGAAATTATGGAATATTTAATTAAAAAGCTTCCGCAGTTCGGTGGTACAGTCATTCAAACAGAAGATGAAATTGCAGCGTGTACAATGGCTATCGGTGCAAACTACGCAGGGGTACGCACGTTAACTGCTTCTGCTGGGCCGGGTCTTTCGCTCATGATGGAAGCGATCGGATTAGCTGGGATTACAGAAACGCCAATCGTTATCGTTGATACGCAACGCGGTGGTCCGAGCACAGGTTTACCGACAAAACAAGAACAATCGGATTTAATGGCAATGATTTACGGTACGCATGGAGAGATTCCGAAAGTGGTCATGGCGCCAAGTACTGTACAAGAAGCGTTTTATGATATGGTCGAAGCGTTTAACATTGCAGAAGAGTATCAATGTCCGGTGATCGTTTTAACGGACTTACAGCTTTCGCTAGGAAAGCAAACGGTAGAGCCGCTCGAGTACGATAAAATTGACATTCGTCGTGGTAAGCTTGTCACAGGAGAACTTCCTGAAATTCCGGATAAAGGTTGCTTCAAGCGATATGAAGTGACAGAAGATGGCGTGTCACCTCGTGTACTGCCAGGTATGAAAAATGGGATTCACCATGTGACAGGTGTTGAGCACGATGAGACAGGTCGTCCGTCTGAAGTAGCAGTAAATCGTATTGCGCAAATGGATAAACGTTTACGGAAGCTAAAACATATTCAATTCCCGACACCAGTTCATAAACATGTGCAGCATGAAGATGCGGATTTATTGATCGTTGGGTTTAACTCGACGCGCGGGGCGATTGAAGAGGCGATGGAACGTTTAGAGCGCGATGGTATAAAAGTAAATCACGCTCATGTTCGTCTCATTCATCCATTCCCAACGGAAGAAATGTTGCCGCTTGTGCAATCAGCGAAAAAAGTAGTTGTTGTTGAAAATAACGCAACAGGACAACTTGCTAACATTTTGAAAATGAACGTTGGACATGCTGAAAAAGTGTTTAACGTGCTGAAATATGACGGCAATCCGTTCTTACCGCACGAAGTTTATACAAAATGCAAGGAGTTGTTTTAAACATGGCGACATTTAAAGATTTCCGTAATAACATTAAACCGAACTGGTGTCCAGGTTGTGGCGACTTTTCCGTGCAAGCAGCGATTCAACGTGCAGCCGCTAACGTTGGACTTGAACCACACGAACTAGTTGTTGTATCTGGTATCGGTTGTTCCGGTCG
>NZ_DAITON010000131.1:0-6073 GCF_036834105.1 Anoxybacillus sp.
ATGAATAGTAGTTACCATTATAGCAAAAACTACTTACGCAATACATAAAGAATGGAGTGAAGACGATGGACTTTAATTTACGTGGTGCCGTCATGGCGAACGTCGCAAACAGTTCAAAAGACCAGCTTCAACATACGATCGTTGACGCGATTCAACAAGGTGAAGAAAAATATTTACCCGGTCTTGGTGTCTTATTCGAAGCACTATGGAATCACGCGACAGAAGAACAAAAACAATCGATGCTTGAAACATTAGAAGAAGCAGTAAAAAAATAGCCTTCGCGTTGAAGGCTATTTATATTTAAGGGGGATCTTCATTTTCTAAACGCTTTTAACTTCTTAGATATTTCCTTTGTTTGCGTATATATTTCCTTATACACCAAGAAAATTTCCTTGTACCTCTCTACCGCTTCATTATTTGGCTCAACAATTTGTTCTACCTCTTTAAATACACGAGCACAATGTTCTAAGGATGGGAACCACTTACACCCATAAGCTGCAATCATCGCAGCACCCATGCTCGGTCCCTGCTCGTTTTTTAACTTTTCAATTGGGGTGGCAAATATATCCGCTTGAATTTGTAACCACTCTGCACTTTTAGCGCCCCCTCCAATTGAAACGACGGTATCTATTCGTTTTCCGCTTGCTCTAATAATTTCAACAGATTCATTTAAAGAGAATGTAATTCCTTCTAAAACAGCACGAGCAAAATCCCATATCGTATGAGTAGCATCCACTCCGATGAAAGAGGATCGAATATCTGCATCTGCATAAGGTGTTCTCTCTCCGACTAAATACGGCGTAAACAATAATCCATTTGCCCCGATAGATGATTGACCATACGCTCGTTTGACAATTTCGGAAAAGGACATATCATTTAGCAACGTGCGCTTGAACCAATCAAAACTATATCCGGCAGCTAATGTTACGCCCATAATATAGTACGAATCTGGTTTTGCATGATTAAAATAATGTACTTTTCCTTCAAATTCTTTTTCACCTGTTTGCTCAAATGCAAGTACGACACCAGATGTCCCAATACTACACATCGTTTGTCCTTCTTCTAATATGCCTGCACCAATCGCACCACATGCGTTGTCTGCTCCCCCAGCAAATACTTTTACACTTGTTGGAAGACCTGTTTTTTCCGCTATTTCAGGTGACAACGTACCAACATAATCGGTAGCTTCCACTAGTGGAGGACATAACCGAATGTCGATATCAAGTAATTGACAAATTTCTTGACTCCATTCTTTTTTTCTTATATCAAGAAGTAACGTTCCTGCCGCATCGGAATATTCCATGGCAACATGGCCAGTAAGGCGCATGCGAACATAATCTTTCGGCAATAAAAACGTACGAGCTTGCTTATAAAGATGGGGTTCATGTTTTTTCACCCATAATAATTTTGGTAATGTAAATCCTTCAAGTGCCCGATTTTTTGTAATGGATAACAATTTCTCATTTCCAATTCTCTCTTCAATCCATCGACATTGTTCCGTCGTTCTTGTATCGTTCCAAAGAATAGCTGGTCGCACAACCTCATTGTTTTCAGATAATAACACTAACCCGTGCATTTGCCCAGAAAAACTGATGCCAACAATCGAACTTGGATCAACATTTGATACTTGCAACACTTTTCGCAATGCAGTAATCGTTTTTTCTACCCAATCTTCTGGGTTTTGTTCGCTATATCCTGAATGTGGTTGGTAAAGGGGATACGCTTCCGTACTCTCCCCTTTGATCTTTCCTGTCCAGTCAATAAGTAATGCTTTAACTGCACTTGTTCCTAAATCAATACCAATGACGTGTTCCAAGTTCATCCCTCATTTCATTAACGTCCTGCACAAACTTCGAGTAAATATTGATTAAGCAACGTTTTCAAACGCTCTTGACGTCCTGAATGATTGTGGATATCCCCAAGTTGCAATGCATATGTCTCTAGCGTATGAAAATTGGCTCTACCCTCAACAATGTCGCGGCCAATTCCTTCAGTATAACTCTTGTATCGTTCCTCAATGACAGATTCAAATACACGATCTTCAATTAAGCGGTGTGCAACTTTTAGTCCAATTGCAAAGCTGTCCATACCGGCAATATGAGCGTAGAATAAATCTTCTGGTTCAAACGAGCCACGTCTTACCTTGGCATCGAAATTTAATCCACCACGGCCAAGTCCGTCATTTTGTAAAATTTCATACATCGCAAGTGTTGTTGTATATAGATCCGTTGGAAATTCATCTGTATCCCAACCAAGCAACGTATCTCCTTGGTTTGCATCAACAGAACCTAACATGTTATGAATGCGTGCAACTCGCAATTCATGTTCGAATGTATGCCCGGCCAATGTCGCGTGGTTAGCTTCAATATTAAATTTAAAATAATCTTTTAGTCCATATGTTTGTAAAAATGCTAACGCTGTAGCGACATCAAAATCATACTGATGTTTCGTTGGTTCTTTCGGTTTTGGCTCAATTAAGAATTGTCCATCAAAACCAATTTCTTTTGCGTAGTCAACAGCCATATGCAAGAAACGAGCTAAATTGTCAAGCTCTAGCTTCATGTCGGTATTCAATAACGTTTCATACCCTTCTCGCCCGCCCCAAAATACATAGTTTTCTGCGCCGAGCCGCTTAGCGATTTCTAGTCCCTTTTTCACTTTCGCCGCCGCATATGCAAACACATCAGCATTGCAAGAAGTGGCTGCACCATGCACAAAACGTGGATGCGTAAATAAGTTAGCTGTGTTCCAAAGCAACTTTGTTTTACTCGTCTTCATATATTGTTCAATCATATCAACAATTTCATCTAAGTTCCTATATGTCTCTACAAGAGTATCTCCCTCTGGCGCAATATCAACATCATGAAAGCAGAAAAATGGAATGTCCAACTTTTCAAATAATTCAAACGCTGCTTCAACACGCGCTTTTGCTAAATCCATGCCACTATATCGATTCCAAGGACGAATAGCTGTTCCAACACCAAAAGGATCCGATCCATCTCCTACAAACGTATGCCAGTATGCCACTGAAAAGCGCAAATGCTCCTCCATTGTTTTATCCCCTATTTTTTCTTGAGGATTATAGAACTTAAAAGCAAGCGGGTTCTTCGATGTTGGCCCTTCATAAACTACCTTGTTAACGTTTTCAAAATAAACCATGTCGGATTCCTCCCCGATTTTTATAAAATCTTCAAGTTGAATTATAACAGGGTTAAGTTAGTTTGTCTATCTAATAAACAAAGTTGTCACAATTCTTTTTCCAATCGAAATTAATTGCGTCCAAAAAAGCTTGTGCAATAACCATATGCCCTGGTGCTGATGGATGAATACGGTCCCAAGCTAACGCAGCAGGATAAAAAAATTTTAGTAATCTATCAAAGGCCTCTTGTATATCGACGAATAGGCTATTTGTTTCTTTCGCGATTTTTTTTACAACTGAACCATATTGATCCATTGTACAACGCATGGCATCTAATTTGTTACTTTCTATATAAAATGGCGACATAAGAATGATCCCTTCGACTGAATGTCTTGTTTCTGTAACAAGTGTTCGCAATGTTTCTTCATATTCATCTAAGTACACATGCTCCTCTTTCATAAAAGGAGTATCGTACTGACGCCAAACGTCATTCATTCCAATTAAGATTGATAGCCAGTTCGGCCGCTCATGCATAACATCTTCTTGCCACCTCCCCTTCAAATCTCGGACAGTATTTCCACTAACCCCTTTGTTAATAACACGAATCCCCCTCTCTGGATAATTTACTTGCAGTAGAGCGTTTACATAAGAGACGTAACCCGCCCCTAATTCATTATCCTTGTCTTTTGTACGGTTACATTCGGTTATCGAATCACCGATAAATAACAGCTTATGCCCTCGTCCAATCTTCATTTTTATCCTCCTTCAAAATTCAAAAAACAGGAAAATAATTTAACTAAACTATTTGAAACACAGGCCTTTCATCAATAAAATGAACAGGGATATTAGGAAACGTTGACTGCAATTGCTCCGCCAAATATTTCATCCCTGGCTCTTCACTTTCAGAATGGCCAAGCACGATTAAAGACTTATGTTTATCTTGTTGTAAGGAATCTCTCACATACTCTGGAACCTCCCATTCTGGACCTTCCCCATAAATAATTAAATCTAACTTTTCTTGTTCAAATAAAGGGATGCATAATTCCCCACTCCCCCTATAACCTACTAACACTCCAATTCGTGTACAATGCATAGACAAATCTCCAGTGACCCGCACGAATGGAATTTGCAACTGCCTCTTCACATATTCAGCAATATCGCTTAATGTTGTAGGAGGAATGGAAATTATTGTTGTATGCAAGCGATGATTAGAAACATATTTTTCCCATCCTAAAACACGGAGCAAGCCAAGCATTATGCCATCGGGCTTTTGTCGATGCAAATAATCATGGAAACGATAAACTGCTATACCTGACTCTCGAATTAGGCGTAGCTTCTCTTGATATACTGAATCATTTTGGAACATTACCATATGATCACTATGACTATAAAATAATCCTTCATGTGTGATAAGAAGATTAGCTCTCCTCAGGATCGTTTGCTCTATGACATAATAAGTAGGCATAAAACTCACCGAAATCCCTTTTACTTCCATGTTGGTTTCACCATACTTGAGGGAGTCTACAGTATTAGGAACTTTTTCTACTCCCTTCACTAATTGATCAACTACATGCTGAACAGTAATCCGCATACTCTTTTATCCTTTCGAAAAAATCACGTTGATTAATATCTCCAAACTATACTCCTGAATATGCTAAAAAACCACCATCTACAGGTATAATCGTTCCTGTTACAAAACCACTCATCCGATCATCCACCAACCAAACTAATGTCCCTAACAAATCTTCTGGATTACCTAATCTTCTCATAGGGGTATGAGATATAATTTTCCTCGTGCGCTCTGTGTATGAACCATCCACATGTTTAAGAAGATGCTCATTTTGTTTTGTCAAAAAAAATCCCGGGGCTATCGCATTAACACGTACCCCCACCTCAGCCACATGTACAGCAAGCCACTTTGTGAAATTTTCGACTCCAGCTTTTGCTGCGCTATATGCAGGTACTTTCGTCATCGGCCTCGGAGCGCTCATTGAGGAAATGTTAATGATCGTTCCCCCTCTACCAATCATCTGTTTAAGGAACAGTTGTGATGGAATGAGTGTACCGAGAATATTTAAATTGAAAACATATTCAAAACCTTCCTTAGTCAAGTCAAAAAAAGTTATAATTTCTTTATTTCCTAAATCCCACAGTTCTAGAACTTCTTTTGACGTGATCCCTTTCGAATGATTACCACCTGCACCATTAATAAGCACATCACATGATCCATAAGTAGCGAGAACTTCTTCAGCAGCTTTAGTTACACTACCCACATCCAACACATTACATTCAATAGCTAAAGCTCCTCCACCACTTTTCATAATATCTTCTTTCACTTGCTCCGCCTTCTCAAGCGTTCGATTCAAAATAGCTACTTTCATACCTTGACGAGCCAACTCTTTTGCCATGTAACTACATAAAGTGCCTCCACCACCTGTTACAACAGCTACTTTCCCTTTTAAATTTTGATGAATGGGTATCATCTATTTATCCCCTTCCCTGTCTCTCTTT
Organism: Anoxybacillus sp.; assembly: GCF_036834105.1. NCBI lineage: Bacteria > Bacillati > Bacillota > Bacilli > Caryophanales > Anoxybacillaceae > Anoxybacillus > Anoxybacillus sp. The sequence continues at coordinate 5,651 of NZ_DAITON010000131.1, forward strand.
TCTCGTTCTCCAAACTATCCCAAATACCTAACAAATACATAATGCCAAGGGCTCGATCATACAATCCATAACCCGGCCGTGCTTTCTCTCCCCATATTGTTCGACCATGATCTGGACGAATATAACCTTTGAAATCTAATTCATGCAAAACTTTAACAATCTCGCATATGTTTAATGAGCCGTCGCAGCTGCGATGTGACGTTTCTTCAAAATTTCCATTTTCGAAGGTTTTTATATTTCTTACATGAACAAACGGTACACGCTTTCTCTCTAAAAAATATCGAAATATTTCGACTACATCGTTATTTGGGCTTGCCCCTAATGATCCAGAACATAGAGTCAATCCATTTGAATGGCTATCAACCATATTAGTTATTATTTCTAAATCTCTTTTATCCTTTACAACGCGAGGTAGGCCGAACA
>NZ_DAITON010000132.1:0-6058 GCF_036834105.1 Anoxybacillus sp.
ACTTTATTCACAGAAAAGCAACAATGATGTAACATTTTTTATTCCTATTCTTCTTTGAAAATAATTACTTATGTATCACCATAATAAAACATCTCCCTCTTTAATAAGTGAGGGAGATGTTTGTTACCAATTTATTTTCCTTTCGTGGCTGCTTCTATGGCGAACTGCGCTCCGATTAACTCAACAGCACATAAAATAAAAATATACAATATACCCATAAAATTCCCTCCCTTATGCCTTTGACACGAGCATAAGGTATGAAACGCGTTTCGATGCAATATGTTTTTAAAATTTTTCTGCTATACGTCGAATGAAAACGAGTGAAGCGATTGCGAAGAAAACAAAGATTGTTTCGATCACCCAAACATTCGAAATGATTTTCACTTGATATAACGCAGGAGCAACATCAATGAACGCATGCGCTAAAATGGCATATATAATATAACGAAATTGTCCTTTTCGAACTCCGTACAAAACAAGAAGAGAAAGCGCAACATGGATCGCAATCGCAAATGTTCGTTCGATCCCCCCTAATACATACATCCAATCTGGCTGATTTAACATTGTTTTGAGCATCTCCACTTGTGTAGCAGGAAGAGAGGAAGCAATTTGCTCAAACTGACCTGTTTGCACGAGATGAGAAATGACCATCATATTTATGGCACTAACCCCTCCAATGAGCACAGCTTCCATTCCCCCATGCCCTAAACCGAACGATAGCCCATCTCCATACGTTCGATTGTTTTTTAACATAAAACGAAATCCGACATATCTTCCCATCTCTTCAAATACTCCAGCTGTTAAAGCCCCGTAAGCAACAAATGCCCAAGCGTTATTTATCCCTTTTAACGAAGTACCGCTCGGATCAACGACAAGCATATGCACAACTTTCTCTAGCACTTGTGAAAATAAAACAAAAATAAGCAAACCGACACCAAACGCTTTCCAAGAAAGCCAGCTTTTTTTCCTTCCATATATGACGAATGCTAAAGGAACAAATATAGAAAGAAACAATTGAACAGACATTCCAACCAAACTGATCTCTCCTTTCATTGACGAGAAAAGATATACGACTGAATAAACAAGTAAATCGTACCACCAAACACGATAATTAAGAGAAGAACAAAACGCCACACACTTTCTACAAATACCGTTAGCATGACCAACACACCCATCATAACAAACACTTTTCCTCCGACACGATGCGTTTTTTGCCAAACCGCTTCATTGTCTAACGTCCAAGGAGTGCGAATGCCGATAAAATAGTTTGGTTTGATTTTTGGCATGTAATTGCCAAGGACAATAAATAAAACACCCACCCCGATAGGCACAACAATATCAACTTGCACAGAAAACCCGACATTATATGCGAGCGTCACCACATGTAGAATAACGAAAAAGATGACAAACACATGTAAAAAAATGTGATATACGTTTTCAAATTTCTTGTAGTTTTCTTTTCGTGGATCAAACTTCGGCAAATAAATAAGCAAAAAAGTAATGCCGGTTAAAAAAAGCGGAAATAAAAGCGCCCCCCACCATTTATTCATAAAATCATCTGGTTCCCCTGCAGCATTCCAATGAATCGCCACTTCATTCGGTAAATATGGAATGGCTAATAAGCTCAATACGTAGCTACACACAATGAGAATGATAATAAATAAGTGCTTTTTCATGATTCATCACCTTCTTTTTGTAATATATCGTAAAACCAACTCATTAAATCTTGGAACACCGTTGTATTTAATGAATAATAAATATGTTGTCCCACACGACGATCTTCCACTAAATCGGCTTGTTTTAATATTTTTAAGTGATGGGAAACACTCGGCTTTTGCATGTCAAAGTGCTCAGCAATTTCCCCTGCTGTTAAATCCCCTTTTTTCAATAAAGAAAGAATTTTTCTTCGGTTTGGATCAGCGATCGCTTTAAACGCTTCGTTAAACGACATCCTTTTTCACCTACTTTCCTTTAGATATTTAGATAAATGTCTAAATATAATCCAAAAAATAGATATTTAGATAAATTTCTAATTACATCATATCCCATTCTTATACGTAAGTCAATAAAACAAATGAAACTCTCTCATAAATCAAAAGAGAAGAAGCCGATTCAGCTTCTTCTCCTCCTTCTCTATTCCTTCACTTTCACCGCTGTACCTGTCGCAATGCACATCATCATGCCATCGCGCAACGTTTCAAAGTCAAGATCGACACCAATTACTGCATTTGCTCCCATATTGCGCGCTTTTTTCACCATTTCTTGCACAGCCATTTCACGTCCTTCTGCTAACTTGCTTTCATACGTTCCACTTCGCCCACCGATAATGTCTGTAATGCTCGCTAAAAAATCGCGTACGACGTTAGCCCCTAAAATCACCTCACCAGACACTAAACCGAGGTATTGCTCAATTTGCTTTCCTTCAATGCTATTTGTTGTTGTAACGATCATATAAAATGACCTCCCATGTTTATTCAACTTGTTTTTAATAGGATAACTCCGAAAAGAATAAAAATAATCCCCATCACTTTTTTGGCACTCATTATTTCCTGAAACAAGAAAAATCCAACGAGTGAGATGAATAAAATGCCTAACCCTGACCAAATGGCATAAGCAACTGATACATCAATTCCTCTCAAAGCTACAGCAAGTGCCGTAAAGCTAATCCCATAACTAATTATCATCGTTACTGTTGCCCACACATTGGTGAGACCATTCGACCATTTCATTGCAGTCGTCCCTAAAACTTCAAATACAATTGCAATCGACAAATACAACCAATACATGTCCCTTTCATCTCCTAATCATACGATCAGGGAAATCAGTCATAACTGCTTTCACGCCACTTCCGATCAGCTTGTTAAGCAATGATACCTCGTTAATTGTGTATACACAAGTATCTATCTCTTGCCTTACTTTCTCCCCTTCTGCTGAAATAAAAAATGTCCAATCGACGTGAACTTCTGTTACGTTTAACGACCGAGCGACATCTAATATGTTTTGCTCAGTTCCTTCCACTAACAGGGCAAGGTTGATGTCTTTCGCGAGTTGCCGCATCTTGTATAGACTCTGAATAGAAAAAGATGAAATAATAACACGATGAACCCATGAACGATATGAATCCAGCAACGTGAGTAACTTTTCTTCCATCCCATCATATTGAATTATACCATTTTTTAACTCAATATTCAAAACAATTGATCTCTTTTGATTAGCTAGCCAATCTAAAACGTCTGTCAATGCTGGAATGCGTTCTCCTGCAAAACGTGGATGAAACCAGCTTCCTGCGTCAAAACGACAAAGTTGACGATAAGAAAAGTCTTTTACATAACCAATTCCATCAGTCGTTCGTTCAATGCGCTCATCATGAATGACTACTAACTCCCCATCTTTCGTCATTTGCACATCTAGCTCTATGCCATCTACACCTAAATCATACGCCTGTTGAAAAGCGATCATTGTATTTTCAGGATATTCACCGCTGAATCCTCGATGCGCATAAATGTACATGACAACCTCACCTCTCACATGATGAAAGGATGCCCTCGATGGGCACCCCTCTTATCTTTTTTTCGCCATTTCTAGCTCCCGGTTAATTTCATTTGCCGCTCGTTCAAGTGCTTCTTTTGGGTCAACACCTTGGTATAGACTTTCCATTGCACTTACAATTTTTTGGCGAGCTTGTGGAAAGATAGAAATTAATGCCCCTTGAGTAGCTGGTGTTGCTTTTGTTTCCTTTAATTGATTTACCGTTACCATCAACTGAGGATATTTCTCCCACTGCTCTTTCACAATTGGTAAATCATATGCAGATGGATTAACCGCAAAATAACCCGTATTCACATGCCACTTCGCTTGCACCTCTGGTGTTGTCACATATTTCATGAACTCCCATGCTGCTTTTTTCTTCTCCTCGTCTACATCTTTCATCAACCACAATGAAGCTCCTCCTATAATGACACCTTGCCGCTCTACGTCGTCTGGAATCGGTAAATAGGACACTCCTACTTGAAACGGTGCACTATCCACAATCGTCCGCACCCCAGCTGATGAATCTAGATACATAGCCATTTTCCCTGATTGAAACGCTGCACGCATGTCGTCCCAATTTTGACCTACATTATAAAAAGTACCCTCGTTATACATATCATAGATTAATTCAAATACACGTAGCCCTTCCTTTCCATTAAAAGCTACTTCTGTCGCTTCACCTTTTCGACCGTTTTCCTCATTCACATAAAGGCCACCTTGAACAGCTAGCATCTGTTCAAAAAACCAACCGTAATTTAAAATCGAAAATCCGTATTTGCCGTCTTTCGTTAACTGTTTTGCGGCCGCTTTCAACTCACTATATGTCATTGGTGGTTTTTCAGGATCTAAACCTACCTCTTTAAACGCATCTTTATTGTAAATGAGTACTGGAGTCGACGAGTTAAATGGCATAGAATAAATCGTTCCATTTACTGTATAGTAGTTTACAATGTTTTTTTCCCATTGTGATACGTCATATCCTTCTTCATCAATAAACTTTTGAACAGGCTCGATTTTTCCGCTTTCAATCATATATTTTGTTCCGATCTCAAATGTTTGCATTAAAGTCGGGGAGTCTTTTGTTCCTGCTACCGCATTGAACTTGGTTAACGCTTCTTCATACGTCCCTTGAAATACAGGCTTTACTTCAATTGTTGATTGTGAGGCATTGAAATCAGCAACTATTTCGTTTAATGCCTTTTCCAAGTCCCCACTCATCGCATGCCAAAATACAACTTCTGTTTTTCGGACTTGTTGTTCTTCACTTTTTTGATCATTTGTTTTTGATACCGTTTCGTCACTTCCGCTGTTACATCCAACTAAAGTTGATGCAATAAGCAAAGTAGATATCCACTTTTTCACTATGTTTTCCCCCTATTCATTATTTGATTGCTCCTTGCATTAAACCTTTTTGTAGTTGCTTTTGTCCGATAAATATTAAAATTAACGTTGGTAAAATGATTATAATAACTGCAGCCATCACCACCCCCCATTCAGTAGCCATTTCTTGAGTTTGCATTTGCTTTAAACCAATTTGAACGGTACGCACACTCTCATCATTCGTCACAAGAAGTGGCCATAAGTACATGTTCCATGTCGTTAAGAAGCTGTAAACTCCTAAAGTCGCTAAACTCGTCTTCGACAGCGGTAAAACAACATACCAAAAAAAGCGAAAATGTTTCATTCCTGACACTTGTGCTGATTCATACAATTCAAACGGAATCGTCTTAAAGTGTTGACGGAGTAAAAAAATACCGAATGCTGATGCAAAAAAAGGAATTGTCAAACCAAGATAGTTATTTGTCCATCCAAAAGATTGGACGGTCAAATAATTTGGAATAACCGTCGCTTCCCAAGGAATGAGCATTGTTAAAATGGTTAGGAAAAACAAAAGATCTCTCCCAGGGAAACGAAGAAATACAAATGCAAATGCTGCCAAACTAGAGACAACTAGCTGCCCAACCATAACGATGAAAGAGACAACAAAGCTGTTCCATAAATAACGACCAAGAGGAACTTTTTCAAAAGCTATAACATAATTTTTAATTGACCAAGTTGTTGGCCACCATTTTCCCTGTAATAACTCCGCACCGCTTAAAAAACTAATTAAAAATGCATATACAATTGGAAACATCATGATGATGGTACAAATAACTAATATTGCATATAGACTAATTTTTTTAATTAGAAGGCTCACTGATAATGCACCTTCCTTTCAGCAAAAGTAAATTGTACAACAGTCACAATTAAAACGATGAAAAACAAAATAATCGCCTGGGCACTTGCAAATCCGAAGTTGTAATTAACGAATGCTTCGCGGTAGATAGAGTATACAAGAACTGTCGTTGTGTTCATTGGTCCCCCTTTCGTCAATATGTCAATTTGTCCGAACGTTTGAAAAGCGTGAATGAGCGAAACAGTTATAACGAAAAACAAAGTGGGGGACAACAGCGGCAAAGTAATTCGCCATAGTTGATACAGACGACTCATCCCTATCATTTCTGCACTCTCATACAATGTAGAATCA
>NZ_DAITON010000133.1:0-4478 GCF_036834105.1 Anoxybacillus sp.
TCCACAAGCAAGGGCTATTTTTATGCTTACTCGATTTTATCTAGCACCACGGGTAGCATTACAATAAAATTCTATACTTGTTGAAATCGTATATGTTGCACCATGATAGGAATATTTCCCGGAGACCGTAATGACGTATGTGCGACCACCATCAATTAATTCCGCATTATATCCTGTCTGTGTCCACGTCCCACTGCCAGACGCTTTTGAGGAGATCGATTTAACTCCCGAAAACAGTTGTCTTTTATGAATTGCTACCGCCTCGCTGTCAAATTTTACATTATTGAGATAACCTACTACTTGGGAAGAATCACTGGAAGAACGATAGGCACCCAATGACCAAATATAAGGTGACCAAGAAAAATCAGCCCCAGTAGTATAGTCTGTGTCACGTGCTTGTCCAATCTCTGGCGATAATAATGCTACTAATGTTAGACACATAACTCCTAGCCTAGTTATTTTCCTTTTCATAACAGTACCTTCCTCACCGATATTTTTCCTATTCAACCTCATTATACCTCAATTTCCTCCCTACTTCACCGCCAACTTGCTGTCGAACCCCGCCATTTTTGACGGTGCGCCCGCCAATTTTGGCGGACTAGACAAAAAAACGCCCCCACCGATCCGCCAAGGACATAAAAACCCCCATCCAATGCCCGTGCATCAGATAGGGGTTTCGTTTTACCCGCGCAATGTGGCGCCGAATTGTTGTTCGACCGCTTTGATGACTTGTTCGTGAACGTTTGTTACTTCTTCGTCCGTCAATGTCCGCGATGGGTCGTAGTAACGGAGCGCGAAGGCGATCGATTTTTTGCCTTCTGGAAGTCGGTCTCCTTTGTAAACGTCGAAAATCGATACGTCTTTCAACAGTTCACCGCCCACTTCAATAATCGTTTTTTGCAACTCACCCGCGACGACATGTTCATCGACGACAAGAGCGATGTCGCGCGTAATGGACGGGAAGCGTGGAATCGCCGTATAGCGAATGTCGGCTACTTCCGCTTTTAATAACGCTTCAAGATCTAGCTCAAATACATATGTTTCTTTCAAATCAAATTGCTTTTGCACGTTCGGATGAAGCTGACCAATAAAGCCGATTGTCTTATGATCTAATAAAATTTCTGCTGTACGCCCTGGATGAAGATGCTCGCGCTTCGCCTGCTTATATTCGATACGGTTCTCTAATCCTAGCAAGGCAAATAAACCATCTAAAATGCCTTTTGCAACGTAGAAGTCAACTGCTTTTTTCTCTCCTTGCCATAAATGCGCATGCCATACTCCTGTCAAGACGCCGGCTAACCGCTCTTTTTCGTTTGGCAGTTCATGTTCGCCGTTAGCTAAGTATACCGATCCAATTTCGTATAGCGCTACGTTTTCGACTTGGCGGGCACGGTTGTAGCTTGCCGCTTCTAGCAAGTGCGGCACTAAGCTTTGCCGTAAGACGCTTCGTTCTTCGCTCATTGGAAGAGCAAGACGAATCGGTTCCGCCGTTTCAAGCGCAAACATCATTGCTTTTGCTTCGTTTGTGAGCGAGTACGTAATCGCTTGGAACAAGCCCGCATCTTCTAAATAACGGCGCACGTGGCGACGCTTTGCTTGATATGGTGTGAGTTTCCCTGGCTTTGCCTCCCCGATCGGCAATGTCGCTGGCAAATGGTCGTATCCATATAAACGCGCCACTTCTTCGATGATGTCTTCTTCAATTGTAATATCTGCACGACGTGACGGAATAGTAATCGTAAACGTGCCGTCATGTTCCGTAAATGTAAATTGCAAGTTCGTTAAAATGCCTGCCACTTCTTCTTTCGTAATCGTTGTGCCAAGCACGTTATTGATACGGTCTAATGTAATCGCGACAACAACATCTTTTCGTTGCAGTGTGTTCACTTCCACAACGCCGCCAACGACTTCTCCGCCAGCATATTCCGCCATTAAAGCAGCGGCTCGGTCAAGCGCTTCTTTTGTCCGCGCTGGATCGATTCCTTTTTCAAAACGTGTGCTCGACTCACTGCGCAATCCGTGATCTTTGACCGCTTGGCGAACAACCGAACTTGCGAAATACGCGGACTCAATAAACACGGTCGTTGTGTCATTTTTTACTTCCGAGTTCGCACCGCCCATCACACCAGCTAAAGCGACAGGCTCTTTCCCGTTTGTAATGACGAGATGGTTTTCTGTAAGCGTGCGCTCTACATCATCAAGCGTCACGATCGTTTCACCGTTTTTCGCACGGCGAACGACAATTTCTTTCGAACCGAGGCGATCATAGTCAAACGCATGAAGCGGTTGACCATATTCAAGCAAAATGTAGTTCGTAATATCAACAACGTTATTGTGTGGACGAATGCCAGCTGCCATTAAACGCGCTTGCATCCAAAGAGGGGATGGACCGATTTTCACGTTTTTCACAATGCGTCCCGCATATAACGGATTATCTTCTTGTGCATCGACCCGTACAGAAATGTAGTCATGAACGTTTTCGTCGTTTTCTTTCAACTCAATGGCCGGAAGCTTCACGCTCCGCCCTAAAATCGCTGCCACTTCATAAGCGACGCCGATCATGCTTAAACAATCAGCACGGTTTGGTGTTAAACTAAGCTCCAACACTTCATCATCCAAGTAAAGTAGTTCTAGCGCATCAGCTCCGACCGGCGCATCGTTTGGGAAAACGAAAATACCATCGGCATATTCTTTCGGAACGATTTTCGACTCGACGCCAAGTTCTTGCAGTGAACAAATCATACCGTTTGATTCTTCACCGCGCAGTTTCGCCCGTTTAATTTTAAAGTTGCCAGGCAATACCGCACCCACTTTAGCAACGGCAACCTTTTGTCCTTTTGCCACGTTCGGCGCCCCGCAAATGATTTGCACCGGATTCTCTTCGCCAATATCGACTAAACATTTGCTTAATTTATCAGCGTTCGGATGTTGTTCTCGCTCGAGCACATGCCCGATGACGACACCTTGTATTCCTTTATTGCGCACCTCGACGCTTTCCACTTCAATGCCTGCTTTTGTGATACGATCTGCTAGTTGGTTTGCTGTAATTCCTGTTAAATCGACATATTGTTGTAACCATCGATATGAAACGAACATCGCCAACCCCTCCTTTTACACCCGACGAAATTGTTGTAAAAACCGAATATCGTTTTGATAAAAATGACGAATATCATCAATGCCGTATTTTAACATTGCAATGCGCTCTGGACCCATACCGAACGCAAAGCCTGTATATTTTTTCGAATCGAATCCTGCCATTTCAAGCACGTTCGGATGAACCATTCCAGCGCCTAAAATTTCGATCCAGCCTGTTCCTTTACATACGCTGCAACCGTGTCCACCGCAATTGGCACATGATACGTCCACTTCAACAGACGGCTCTGTAAATGGGAAAAAACTTGGACGGAAGCGAATGTCGCGATCTTCTCCAAACATTTTGCGCGCAAATTCGCGCAACGTTCCTTTTAAGTCGCTCATGCGAATGTTTTCGTCCACAACAAGCCCTTCAATTTGTGTAAATTGATGGGAATGCGTCGCATCGTCGTTGTCGCGACGATATACTTTTCCCGGGCAAATGATTTTTACTGGACCGCGTCCTTTATGTTTTTCCATTGTGCGCGCTTGCACCGGAGACGTATGTGTACGCAATAAAATTTCCTCTGTAATATAAAATGAATCTTGCATATCGCGCGCTGGATGACCTTTTGGCAAATTGAGCGCTTCAAAGTTGTAATAGTCTTTTTCGACTTCCGGTCCTTCAGCAATCGTATAGCCCATGCCGATAAATAAATCTTCAATTTCTTCAACGACGCGCGTTAACGGATGATGATTGCCACGTTTCACCGGACGCCCAGGAAGCGTCACATCGATCGCTTCAGACGCTAGTTTTTTCTCAACTTCTGCTTGTTCAAGCGTTGCTTGCTTTGCTTCAAGCGCTGTTTGAATCACTTCACGCACTTCGTTCACAAGCGCCCCCATAACTGGACGCTCTTCAGGCGACAGCGCCCCCATGCCGCGCAACACTTCTGTAATTGGGCCTTTTTTGCCGAGATATGCGACGCGCACGTCATTGAGCGCTTTTAAATCGTTTGCTTGTTCAATTTTTTCAAGTGCTTCTTGTTGAAGCTGTTGTAACCGCTCCTTCATAAAAACCCTCCTCTGATCGATATAATAAAAAAACTCGCCCCTAATATAAGGGACGAGTGCACTCGCGGTACCACCCTTGTTAGCTATGCGATCAACATAGCTCACTTCATTGTGATAACGGTCTACACCGGAACGCCTTTACATTTTGCACGCGCAAAATGGTCCAAGCGCCAACTCCCGAGGTGAATTCACTTGCTTGAGCCATAAAAACGCTCGCAGTCTATGGCGTTTTCTCCCTGAATGGCGATCGGCAAGCTACTCTTCTCGATCATCGTTTTTTATATGATGAAATTCTTCATTTATTATAAGCAAATGTACAATGCGGTGCAAGG
>NZ_DAITON010000133.1:4578-6024 GCF_036834105.1 Anoxybacillus sp.
ATATAGTAAAACTCCTGTTGCAACGGCTACATTGAGCGATTCTGCCTTTCCGTAAATCGGCACATATAAGTTCGTTGTCGTCTGTTGTAGCCACCGATCATTCACTCCGCTTCCTTCATTTCCAACAATTAATGCAAACGAGGAGGAAGGGGATACGGAACGATAGTCCACCCCGTTTTGCAGCGCTGTTCCGTAAATAGGAATATGTTTCGTTTGGAAACGGGCTATCCATTCCCCTATGTCCCCTTTGACAACAGGAAAATGAAACAACGAACCTTGCGTAGCGCGAATCACTTTTGCATTGTATACATCTGCACTTCCTTCCCCAACAACGACAACGTCTATTCCTGCAGCATCTGCTGTGCGAATAATCGTCCCTAAGTTTCCGGGATCTTGTACTGCATCAACGAACAACGCTGTTTGCACATCATCCACGTTCCAATGCATTTGTTTACATACCGCTGCAATGCCTTGCGGTGTTTCTGTGTCGCTTATCGCTTTTATCACTTCATCGGTCACGATCGTCATCGGAATATGAGAAATATTCCAACTAGCTGGAATGGCCGCATGCTCCGCAACAATCAGTTCTTCGATATGAACGCCACTTTTGACCGCCTCTTCTACTAAATGAAATCCTTCTACTAAAAATAGCCCCGTTTTCTCGCGTTCTTTTTTCGTGAGCAGTTTTTTCCATTGCTTCACTCGTTCATTTTTTGGCGATTCAATTCGTTTCACTCGTTGTTCCCCCAATGTTTCGCAATAAATTCATCACGTCCAGATGCCGCACGGTCTTCTTTATAATGTTTCGGATTTTTTTTATGGTAATTTTGATGATAGTCTTCTGCTGGATAAAACGTTGTCGCTGGTAAAATTTCTGTTACAATCGGCTTAGAAAAACGTCCGCTTTCTTCTAATTGTTTTTTCGATTGCTCCGCTAATGTTTTTTGTCTTTCGTTATGATAAAAAATCGCTGTTCGATATTGTGGACCACGGTCGTGAAATTGTCCACCGTCATCCGTTGGATCAATTTGACACCAATATAACTCTAACAATTTTTCGTACGGAAATACATCGGGATCAAACGTAATTTGCACCGCTTCATAATGTCCTGTCGTTCCTGTTTTCACTTGTTCATACGTCGGATGTTCCACATGACCGCCTGTGTATCCAGAAACAATGCCATAAATACCGTCAAGCTCTTCAAACGGCGTAACCATGCACCAAAAACACCCACCAGCAAATGTTGCTTTTTCCATTTTTATCTCTCCTCTTTTGTCAACTACCCCCACTTAGCTAACGCTTGAAGTGGAGGCTTGCAACTCCCCAGAAGTACAAGCGGATGTTATCCTCCTTCCTTGACTTGGGGTTGCATCAGGGCAGGTTGACAACTGCCCAACAACAAAAGTCATGCTTTTGTTGTTTCTTCAACGATGTACTCGATTCCTT
>NZ_DAITON010000134.1:0-6010 GCF_036834105.1 Anoxybacillus sp.
ATAGGCTACATTATAAGACCATATTATAATTCATCTTCATATTTTGCAAACAAAAGTGGGAAGCGGACAACGTTATATTTGTCCGCTTTCATCTTTCAATGTATGGAGCTGTCGTAAAAAACGTTTTGTCTTTAACGATAGACCTGAATATTCATCGTAATAGGCTGAGATGATCGTTTGTAGTTGTTGTTTCGTTTCTTGTTTGACAGCGATTCGACCAATACGGGACAAATCAACGTAGTAAAAAAGGCGAAGCAGCTTCAACACCGATGAGCTCATCGATATGCGGTGTGGATCGCGCTCAAAACAGCGATGACAGAGAAATCCTCCCTCTGTAATTGAAAAAGCAAACGTTCCTTCTGTTTGTCCACAAACGGCGCAGCCGTCCAACTTCGGATACAATCCGAATGCTGGAAGGAGCTTCATTTCGTATATGTATGTCAGTACCTCAGCATCGAGCCCTTCATTCATATACGTGAGCGTTTGTAAAAGAAGTTCAAACAAATACGGATTCGGTTTTCTTTCTTCCGTTGCTTTATCTGTTAACTCCACAATATATGACGCATATGCTGTCAAAAAAATATCTTCTCGTATATGCCGCATCGTTGAAAGCAATTCCCCTTGATGCAAGCTTCCGACGCCACGGCTTTTTTGTACGAGATATATTCCGTATGTAAACATTTGCGTAACGGAAGAAAGGCGGCTGCTCGGCTTTTTCGCTCCTCGTGCCATCGCAGCAACCTTTCCCCATTCGCGCGTAAATATCGTAACGATTTTATTCGTCTCTCCGTAGTCGATTGTTCGAATAACAATTCCTTCACACTTTTCAAACATGCAACATAACCTTCCAACGTTAAAGGACGTGGTAATCTCGTTCTGCTAAGTAATACGTCTCATTATTCCCTTGCTCTTGCGTTTCGCGTTCTAACTCCTTAAATAAAAGATACGTGTCAATATTTCCTGTTTGACTAAACAGTTTCCAAGTAAAATCGAGCATCGAACCACACCTTTCTCTCGTTAGTTGACGGTGATTGAGCAGCTCATTTGTAGTTTGCCCTTCTCTTGCTGTCACGATGTCTTTTAAAATTTTACAGCCTTAATATTCGTCTTCTCGATAACCAAGATCCCGCAGCTGTCCCATTTTATTGCGCCAGTCTTTTTGCACCTTTACCCATAGTTCTAAAAAGACTTTTGAACCGAGTAGCGCCTCAATATCGATGCGCGCTCGCTGGCCGATTTCTTTTAACATTTGACCGCGCTTGCCGATAATAATTCCTTTTTGCGAATCCCGCTCAACAATAATCGTAGCCGCCACGTATACTGTATCGCTATTTTCACGGCGTTCGATCGAATCGATAACGACCGCAATCGAATGAGGCACTTCTTCTCTCGTCAAATGAAGCGCCTTTTCTCGGATAAATTCAGCAATAATGAAGCGCTCTGGATGGTCTGTTACTTGGTGCGCCGGATAATATTGTGGTCCCTCAGGCAAGTAGTTTTTAATTTGTTGCAACAACGTTTCGACATTGTTGCCTTGCAACGCTGAAATAGGAATAACTTCAGCAAACGCATGGAGCGAGCGATATTGCTCAATGAGCGGCAATAGGTCGTCCGGATGCACTTCATCGATTTTATTAATGACTAAAAACACCGGTGTTTGCACATGCTTTAAGCGCTCAATAATAAATTCATCTCCGCGACCGAGCCCTTCTACAGCGTTTACCATAAATAAAATTAAATCGACCTCTTGCAGCGCGCTTTGCGCTACTTTCACCATAAAATCGCCAAGCTTATGCTTCGGCTTATGAATGCCTGGCGTATCGATAAAAATGATTTGCGCGTCATCTGTCGTGTATACACCTTGAATTTTATTGCGCGTCGTTTGTGGCTTATCGCTCATAATCGCAATTTTTTGCCCGATGACGCGATTTAAAAATGTGGATTTTCCTACATTCGGTCTTCCGATAATAGCTACAAATCCTGACTTATATCCTTTTTTAATCATGAAACCCTCCATCGCATAACGTATGCTTACTTTTTATTTTACCAAAATATGAACACGATTTCACTACTATTTATGAAAATGTAAAGAATTTTTAAAAAATACATACAAATAAGGAGTGAAAATGGAAATTCCCACAATGACGGAAAGAAGTGCAAAAACGAGCACGGCACCAGCCGCTAAGTCTTTCGCTTCTTTCGCTAACGGCCGATACTCATCCGTCACTAAATCAACCGTCCGTTCAATGGCACTATTGACCATTTCTAAACTAATGACCGCTCCAATCGTCAGCAACAAAATCAGCCACTCCATTTTCGAAATACGAAACACCGTTGCTACGACAATGACGATGCACGCTGCTGTTAAATGAACACGCATATGTCGCTCATCGCGAACAGCAAGGCGAATACCATTTAACGCATATAACATGCTCGCAACAAATCGCTTCCAGCCCATCATTTATCATCTCGTTAAACCGAACTGTTGTAGTAATTGTTCTTGTTTTGCAAACATCACTTTTTCCTCTTCTTCCGTCTCATGATCATAGCCAAGCAAATGTAAAAAACCATGCACCGCTAAAAAACCGAGCTCACGCATAAACGAATGACCATATTGCTCCGCTTGTTCGCGCGCTTTTGGCAAAGAAATGATAATATCTCCTAGCACAGGCGGCAAGTCTGCACCGATAATCTCAATTTCTTCTTCCCCCATTTCTTCAAGCGCAAACGAAATGACATCTGTCGGCGCATCTTTCCCGCGATACTCACGGTTTATTTCACGAATTTTTTCATTGTCCACAAACGTCACACTCATCTCAGCGCCGCTCGGTACGTTCTCTTCCTTCGCAGCATGTTGCAATAACTGCTCAAGCAGCTCAAGCTGTTCCTCAGTTACTTCATTCGTTTCGTCTATAAAGTCAATGATCAACACACAAATCCCTTCTTCCTCTATGATTATTATAAAAGTGCAAAAAGGACCCACATCAACATGGGTCGCATTTACATTCCAGCTTCTTCATATGCGGCTATAATCTTGCCGACGAGCGGATGGCGTACAACATCAGCTTGCTCTAAAAAGACGAATGAAATTCCGTTTACATTCGTCAAAATGTCTTTCGCAATCGCAAGCCCGGAACGGACGCCTTTTGGCAAATCTACTTGCGAAATATCGCCGGTGATAACCATTTTCGAACCGAATCCAAGGCGAGTTAGAAACATTTTCATTTGCGAAGGCGTCGTATTTTGTGCCTCATCTAAAATGACAAATGCATCATCTAACGTGCGTCCACGCATATAGGCAAGCGGAGCAATTTCAATCGCACCGCGTTCAATTAATCGCTGTGTATGCTCATGACCAAGCACGTCATGAAGCGCATCATAAAGCGGCCGTAAATATGGATCGACTTTTTCCTTTAAATCCCCGGGTAAAAAGCCTAAGTTTTCGCCTGCTTCCACAGCTGGCCGCGTTAAAATAATTCGCTTGACTTGTCCGTTTTTCAATGCCTGGACAGCCATCACAACCGCTAAATACGTTTTCCCTGTTCCTGCTGGTCCAATGCCAAAAATTAAATCATGCCGTTGAATGGCAGAAACGTATTGCCGCTGACCGAGCGTTTTCACGCGGATCGCTTTTCCCTTTGCATTTTTGCCAACTTCTTCGTTGTACAGTTCCGCAAAGTAAGAAATCGTGCCGTTTTTGGCCATTTGTAGCGCATAAAGCACGTCCCGTTCACTAATTACAATACCTTTGCGAATGACAAGCAACAAATGGCGCAATAGCTCATCAACGAGTTCAATATGTTGTCTGTTTCCTGAAACGCTGATCGCTTCCCCGCGCGTTACAATCGAAACACCTAGTTCTTGTTCAATTCGCTTTAAGTGAATATCGTGCGTACCAAACAAAGCGAGCGCTTCATCTGCATTTTGTACGTTAGGGTAAATCGTGACAAACTGTTCCGACATTCCTCAGTCTCCTTGAATAATTGGTTGTGGTATCGCAATGTTTTCAATGACTTGGTAGTGCATTTCTACTTTTACTTTACCATTCTCCTTCGCCTCATGCAAAACTTTTTCACCTTGAATAGTCGCGTCTGCTGGCAAATTCCGTTTCAACTGCTCGCGCGCTATTCGTTTCGCTGCTAATTTAGCTTCATCATATGAATATTCCCGAACTACAATCTCTTTTTCGCGCCACACTACTTTTTCATAAGTAACAGGCAACGTCCACGTCAAAAAACGAAATGTTTTTTCATCAACTTGTTTTTCAAATTGTGAAAATTGATCTTTATTATTCCAAAAAAACGGAATTTTCCACGACAAGAGCCGAAGATAATGTGTTTCACGCTTCTTTCCTGTGAACATGTAAAACGTCGTCTTCATTGGAACGACAACTGTAGACTTGTACCATGTTTCTCCTAAAATTTGACCGCGCGCAGGCACGATCTCCGTTTGTCCTTCTTTCCCAATAAAACCTGAGACGAGCAGTTGTCCTGGAACGACGTGATCATGAACTTCTACAACCGCTTGACCTTGTTCAACAAACATATACGTAATGACTGCTTTTTTCTTCGCAACAAGATGTTGAGGAGTGTGCGATTCAGTTTGTTTCGGTTGCTTTTTTTCGACTACTTGACAATATAGCGTCGTGCCGCGCCATTCAACACCAATCCATGTAATTGTATCCATATTGTTCATAATTGTTTTTTGAATGGCCTCGGGAGTAGGGACAACAAATTGCAGCGCTCCTCGTTCAACACCGATTTTTTTCAATTGCTGCCGAACCGCATGTTCCGTTTCAGCGTTTCCTCCTGTCACTTCAATTCGCCAAACCATATTAGATAATAAAAATACAATACATATAAAAACAACTAATCCGACAACGATGCCGCTATTTTTCCATGACGCTTTCACCCAAAACGGTGCCCCTTTTCGCTCGAGAATATACAATTTACAGCCGCTTTTTCGCATCGCTATGCGCACATGACGAAGATCACGAAGAAACATATAACATGTGAGCGAATGTTCCCCTTCCCGCCTTACGCTCCATATGTATATCCCCCGTCGCGTAAATTCATTTAATAGCCGCTCTAATCCTTTTCCAACAATACGTATACGCAAGTTTCCTGACAGCCGATACATCCATTCGTTTTTCACACCCGCCCCCCCTATTCTTCCAAATACAGCACTTGGCTAATTTTCCCCTCAAGCAAAATTTCTTCAGGCAAAATCGTTTTAATGCTAAACGACTCCCCTTTAACAAGTAGCTGACCGTTTTTTAACAATAAGCGCAACTCGCGATCCGTAAATAGAAGCAAACCGCGATGATTTTCTATGTAGATGTGAATATGTCCAATCATCGTAATACGGGGGAGATCAACGATGACATCTGCCGGCAATTCCATTTGATTCGTTAGCCATTGCCGCATTTTGTTTTTCCACTTTCTTATCATAAACAAAACCCCCTTTCATCTCATATGTATGAGAGAAAAGGGGGTTATAGCACTTATTTTCTGCCAAACGGACGCTTCGCGCGCGGCGGACCAAGCACTTCAGAAAAAATTACACCTTGTACGAGCGGATGTTTAGGCAACGTTTTAGCTTTCCGCTCATATTTTACAGGTTGTTCAGACGGTGCAATATGCTTGTGTTCCTTTTCTACAACACGGTGCGACCGCCGAACATGTTCCTCTACTGACGCATTCGCCCGTTCATGAACAACTTGCGATGGTTGCTGTTGCTCTCCGACTACTTCCGTCATTTGTTTTACCCGCTTGCCAATCCACGAAAGAAAAAAGCCTAAAATAAACACGACAAATATGTTGTCAAAAAGCCAATCGATGAGCATCATCATTTACTCCTCACTTTTGCTCGTCATCAGGATGTTGTGTGAGCTTACCAATCGAATCACGCATATTTGTATCTGCCATAATGTTTTTTAAGTTCATATAGTCCATGACGCCGAGCTTGCCAGAGCGAAGCGCCTCTGCCATCGCAAGCGGTACTTGCGCTT
>NZ_DAITON010000135.1:0-6008 GCF_036834105.1 Anoxybacillus sp.
AAAAAACTCCCGTCCCAAAAGAAAGGGACGAGAGCATTCCCGCGTTGCCACCCTAGTTGAAGACATCCGTCTTCCACTCGAGAAAAATAACGGTTCCCACCGGAAATGCTTACTAACTTCACGCGTTCAGCATTTCGCTCCAGGACGGATTCACAAGTCATTCCTGCCGATTCGCACCAACCATCGGCTCTCTGGAAGGAAGAGGGCTTGCTACTAGTTCCTATCATCGCTTTTTCGTTATATCATTTTCTTGGAAATAATGTACTATAAGTTTAAACAAAATGCAACCCGTTTATTCTTTCGTCTCTTTCACCATGTTGATAAAATATTGCGTCACGCGATGATCATCTGTTAATTCCGGATGGAACGAACAACCTAAAAACTGTCCTTGTCTTGCCGCGACAATCCGATCTTCGTGTGTCGCAAGTACATCTACATCGCCTCCTACAGACACAATGTGCGGAGCTCGAATAAACACGCCAATAAAGTCATCTGCGACTCCCTTAATAGATAAAGATGCTTCAAAGCTTTCACGCTGGCGACCGAATGAGTTGCGTTCGACTGTAATGTCCATTAAGCCAAGATGCGCTTCATCATAACCAACAATTTTTTTAGCTAAAATGATCAAGCCTGCGCACGTTCCAAACATCGGCTTTCCGTCGCGTGCAAATTGTTTAAGTGGTTCAATAAACCCGTATTTATCCATGAGCCGACGCATTGTCGTGCTTTCTCCACCAGGAATGATGAGGCCATCAATATGTGCTAACTGTTCCGTCTTTTTAATAACGACAGCTTCTGCGTCACAAGCCTCAATCGAACGCACATGTTCACGTACAGCCCCTTGTAATCCTAATACTCCAATTTTCACCATTTTCATTGCTCCTTTACATTACCATCCACGTTCTTGCATCCGTTGTTCAGGAAGCAACGAAGAAATATCAATACCTTTCATTGCCCCACCTAATCCTTTGGATAAGTGGGCAATCAATTCGTAATCTTCGTAATGAGTCGTCGCCTCGACGATAGCGCGGGCATATTTTTCAGGGTTTTCTGATTTGAAAATACCTGAACCAACAAATACACCATCAGCACCTAAGTGCATCATCAACGCCGCATCCGCTGGCGTCGCGACACCGCCCGCCGCAAAGTTAACGACAGGAAGACGACCGAGACGTTTGATTTGTAATAGTACTTCAAATGGAGCTCCTAAATTTTTTGCTTCTGTCATTAACTCATCCTCGCTCATGCTGACGACTTTACGCACTTGAGCGTTCACTTTACGCATATGGCGAACCGCCTCGACGATGTTCCCTGTTCCAGGTTCACCTTTTGTGCGAAGCATGGATGCGCCTTCAGCAATACGACGGGCCGCTTCGCCTAAATCGCGACAACCACATACGAATGGCACAGTAAATTGACGTTTATCGATATGGAATTCCTCGTCTGCTGGTGTCAATACTTCACTCTCGTCAATATAATCTACACCGAGCGCCTCTAGCACACGCGCTTCAACATAATGTCCGATACGCGCCTTTGCCATCACAGGAATAGATACTGCTTTCATGACTTCTTCAATCACAGTCGGATCAGCCATACGTGCAACTCCACCTGCCGCACGAATATCAGCTGGAACGCGTTCGAGCGCCATAACAGCTACTGCGCCTGCTGCCTCCGCAATTTTTGCTTGTTCCGCGTTAACGACGTCCATAATGACGCCACCTTTTTGCATTTCCGCCATTCCGCGTTTTACACGTTCTGTACCTGTAATCGCCACCGTTCATTCCTCCCATTATGTATATCATTATTGTGATATTGTACTGAAAAATAAGCTACCCGACAACTATTCGTCACTTCAGTACACTATCCATATTCTAGCATACGTTTTTACTAGGTAAAAGTGTAGAAACACTAGCTACATTTTTTTATTTTAACTCAATTTTTAAAAAAATCACAATAAAAATTTTAAAGCCCTCTAAAAAGAGAGCTTTAAAACAATCCTTTAATGGCATTTGAAGCACCATTCCAAATGTCACTAAATAATTCACCAATCGCCCGCATCGCTAAAATGAATCCGTTCGCTTTTTCTACCGCTTGTTTTGTCACAATGTCGACCTGTGTAGCCTTCTCCCCTTCTTTCGTTAAATATCCGTAATCTGTCCCTTCGTATTTTACATACATATATCCTACTTTTTGACCCTTTTTCACAGGAGCTGTTAACGTTTCTTTTTCAATCACGACAACAGGTTTATATTTTTTTTCTTCCCCTCGCTTCATAACAAGCGACAATGGTTGTTTTGTTGCAACCGCAACTTGTTTTTCCTTACCTTTCTTTGCTTCTACTGTTTCATGCTTTTTTGTGATATATCCTTTTGGATACAATTGTTGCACCGTATAGTTGCTAAACGCGTAATCTAACATTTTTCTCGTCTCTTGAAAACGAGACATATGCGTCCCTTTGCCATTCGTTTTCGCATTCATAACAACAGTGATAAATCGCATACCGTTGCGCTCCGCTGTGCCTGTAAAGCAATATCCTGCAAATTCTGTATATCCAGTTTTAATGCCATCTACCCCTTCGTATGCTGCGACAAGTCCCGGAAGCATCCAATTCCAGTTATCCATCTTAATTTGGTCGTCTGTCCCTTCTCTAAAAAACTTGCGCGGAATACTTGCCGTGTCTAATATTTCTGGGAATTGATGATATAAATGATAAGCTAATGTTGCCACGTCACGAGCGGACATAACATTTTCTTCATTATCCCCGCTACCAGCTGGATGCAATCCTCCTAAATCTTTGTTATTTAAGCCGGTTGCATTGACAAACTTATAATCTTTTAATCCTAACTGCTTCGCTTTTTCATTCATCATCTTAACAAAGTTCGTCTCTGAACCGCCAACAATTTCCGCAATGGCGACTGTCGCTCCGTTCGCCGAGTAAATCGCCATCGCCTCATATAATTCACGCACCGTATATTTCCCATCTCTTCTCAACGGAACATTCGACAAATCGCGCTTTTGCGAAATTTGATATACATACTCACTTACTGCATATTCTTGATCCCACTTGACGCGTCCTTCATGAATTGCTTCTAGCAACAAGTATTCTGTCATCATCTTTGTCATACTAGCAATTCCTAGAACGGCATCGATGTTTTTTTGATATAAAATTTTTCCGGTTTCTGCTTCAACTAAAATAGCGGCATCCGCTTCAATATTCAGCACATCCTCTTCCGCTCTTATATTTTGCGGTAATCCCATAGACAAGAACATTGCTACAATGGAAATGATGAAGCTCTTGTACCATACCTTCACGTTTGAACCCTCCAACTCTGTTTTACATAACCGTTATTTTAACATACTCTTGTAAAAAAAAATAGACAGAGGAATCTTCCACCTCTGTCTATGTACATGCACTTGTTTCCTTACTACATAAGCGAGTAATTTGGCGCTTCTTTTGTAATTTGTACATCATGCGGATGGCTTTCTCTTAATCCCGCTCCAGTCATGCGTACAAATTGAGTTTTTTCTCTCAATTCTTCCAGGTTTTTCGTTCCACAATATCCCATTCCTGCACGCAACCCGCCAACTAGCTGATAAATCGTATCAGCAAGTGGCCCTTTATACGGTACTCGCCCTTCGATACCTTCTGGGACAAATTTTTTATTATCTTCTTGGAAGTAGCGATCCTTGCTCCCTTTTTCCATCGCTCCGACAGATCCCATACCACGATAAACTTTAAACCGTCTGCCTTGATAAATTTCTGTTTCCCCTGGGCTTTCAGAAACGCCGGCAAGCAAGCTACCAAGCATCACTGCATGCCCTCCAGCCGCCAAAGCTTTTACGATGTCACCAGAATATTTAATTCCTCCATCAGCAATAATTGGAACACCGTATTTTCTCGCTTCCGTTGCACAGTCATAAATAGCCGTAATTTGTGGGACACCGACACCTGCCACAACACGTGTCGTACAAATCGATCCTGGACCAATACCGACTTTAATGATGTTCGCCCCTGCTTCAATCAAATCTCGTGTCGCCTCAGCTGTCGCGACATTTCCGGCAACAATATTTAGTTTCGGATATGTGTCGCGAATTTTCCTTACTGTTTCAAGCACCCCTTTAGAGTGTCCATGAGCCGTATCAACTACAATGACGTCAACATTTGCTTCCACAAGCTTTTTCACCCGCAACATCGTATCCGAGGTAACCCCGACAGCTGCCCCGACAAGAAGACGCCCTTTCTCATCTTTTGCTGCATTCGGGAATTCAATAACTTTTTCGATGTCTTTAATGGTGATAAGTCCTTTCAACACACCTTGATCATCAACGAGAGGGAGTTTTTCAATTTTGTATTTTTGTAAAATTTTTTCCGCTTCTTCTAACGTTGTGCCGACAGGGGCAGTAATTAAGTTTTCTTTCGTCATGACATCAGAAATTTTCATGGAGTAGTCTTGAATAAAGCGTAAGTCACGGTTCGTAATAATACCGACAAGCTTTTGTTCTTCGGCATTATTGACGATCGGAACACCCGAAATCCGATATTTGCCCATCAAATGCTCCGCATCATACACTTGATGTTCAGGAGTTAAAAAGAAAGGATCCGTAATTACGCCGCTTTCTGAACGTTTTACTTTATCGACTTGTTCAGCTTGTTGTTCAATCGACATGTTTTTATGGATAATACCTAATCCACCTTGACGCGCCATCGCAATCGCCATTTCAGCTTCTGTTACTGTATCCATCCCTGCACTAATAATTGGGATATTAAGCTTTAGGGTTGGGCTTAGTTCAACGCTTAAATCAACATCTCGAGGCAACACTTCTGATTTAGCTGGGATTAAAAGGACGTCATCAAATGTCAATCCCTCTTTCGCAAATTTTGTTTCCCACATTGTTTTTCCCCCTCACTTTGGAAATATTAATTAGTAGAGTATCAACTTCGCTTTTTCCTGTCAAGAAAACATAAAAATGTTAGATAATTCGATTAATTACACAAGGAGAGCTTACAATGTGGGAAGTATTTTATTCATCAAATTTTGTGCATCAATTTTTACTCGAGCGTTACAAACAAGCAGGTCGAGAGGATGCTGAAAAAAAAAGCTATGATAATTGTTATCCTTTTATGTACTACTTACAACACGGAAAAAAGTTTTATGACAATGCCCACGAAGCACCGCTATCCATTAAACCCGTTTTATTATTTTACGGAAATGTTCAGCTTCTTAAAGCCTGTTTGTTAACCATTCATGCCGACTATCCTGAATCATCATCCGTTCTAGCACACGGAGTATCGACAAGGAAGAGAAAAAAGCAAAACTATGATTTTTTCAAAGACGAAGTAAAAATTCAAAAACACGGGCTGTTTACTTATTTTTCTGAAAAAATGTTTCATGTGAAACACGCCTATGGGGAAAAGTTTTGTATGAGAGAGCTGTTAGAACATGTCGAGGAATTACAACCTTTATTTCAACTGTATTTTAAACATAAAGCTGAACGCGACAAACATCATATTCATGAAGTCGTTGCTCACTACTTGTTGCTTTATAATTTAAGTATGATTTGTCGTTATGAAACGGAATGGTGGTACGATCTTCTTCACAGTTATTCAAATGATGCGTACCCTTTCATTGTACAGTTTTTAGAAGCGACAGAACGAAAAATACCGTCCTATTTATATCATTATTTGTTACATAATAAAAAAGACCAAGACTAAATTTGTCTTGGTCTCTTCTTGCCCGGCAACGTCCTACTCTCGCAGGCGGTGTCCCGCCAACTACCATCGGCGCTGGAGAGCTTAACTTCCGTGTTCGGGATGGGAACGGGTGTGACCTCTCCGCCATCGTCACCGAGCAAACATATAGAAGGATGATTCCTTCAAAACTAGATAACAGGTTAGCCTACGCTTTTCTTGTGTGTTTAGTTAAGTCCTCGATCGATTAGTATCCGTCAGCTGCACGTGTCGCCACGCTTCCACCTCGGACCTATCAACCTTGTCATCTTCAAGGGAT
>NZ_DAITON010000136.1:0-6007 GCF_036834105.1 Anoxybacillus sp.
AGAATCAATATTTTGTAACCCACCCAACAAGATCAAAAAAGCGAATCCAATATTCATCCAAACTGTAGCTGCGGCAACCGCCGCTAAAGCTGTATCTGGATCGAGTAGCCATTGCCGTTCTTCTCCACCGAGCGCGATTAAAATCTTGTTGATTACTCCGACAGCAGGGTTATACATAAACATCCAAATAACAGAAGAAGCTGCCACACTCATCCCTAACGTTGATGAAAAAAATGTACGAAATAACTGTATTCCTCGTAATTTCTCATTCGCTAAAAGAGCCAAGCATAAAGAAATGATGACAGTTGGTGGTACGGTATATACCACAAACAAAAATGTCGCTTTCATACTTTCTTTAAAATTGCGATCTTCAAATAAATAAACGAAGTGCTCAAATCCGACATAAGTCGTTGGATTCCCTTGAAAATCTGTCATATGTATACTCAAATAAAGTGTGCGAACCATTGGATAAAATACAAAAATCGAGAATAGTAGCAAGGAAGGAAGAATATACATCCCCCCTTCAATAACTCGTTTCACCGTATGCGGCATAAGAATCTCCCTCCCTTTTCACTCTTCTTCCTTTGTCGTCAAAGAATATGATACATTCATCGTCAATAGCAATTCTCACTTGCTGTCCTACTTCGATCTGATGTTGTCCATGCCAGCGTGCAATCCATTGATCATGTTCAGTCAATCTTAATGTGACAAGTGTTTCCGTACCTAATCTTTCGACATGGATGACTTCTAACAAAACATGAGGTTCGTGCGAATGAGCCAATCTAATGTGCTCCGGTCGAACACCAATTGTGACACTCTCATTTGGAACATGTGCATCGCCAGCAATTTTCACAATCCATTCGTGTTGCAGTAAAAAAGAGTCGTAAAGTCGCTGTACTTTGGCCATATTCATCGGAGGAGACCCTATGAACGAAGCAACAAACACATTATTAGGACTGTTGTACACTTGCAGAGGCTCTCCCACCTGCTGAATTCGTCCGTCACATAACACCATCATTCGATCTGACATTGTCATAGCTTCTACTTGATCATGTGTAACATAAATCATTGTCATACCTAATTGACGTTGCAATTGACGAATATATGTACGCATATGTGCACGCAATTTAGCATCCAAGTTCGATAACGGTTCATCCATTAAGCAAATCGGAGTTTCTGCAACAATGGCACGCGCCAAAGCTACTCGCTGCCTTTGTCCCCCTGAAAGATGGCAAGGCTTCTTTTTCATGTACTCTGTTAAACCGAGCATTTCTGATACTTCCAAGCATTTTTTTCTTTTCTCTTTTTTCAACATTTTCTTTCCGTACAAACCTAGTGCAATATTCTCTTCAACTGTTAAATGAGGATATAAAGCATAATTTTGAAACACCATTGACAAACTTCTCTCACTTGGATGAGCAAAATTCATTTCCTTCCCAGCTATTTTCAATTGCCCTTCTGTAATTGTTTCTAATCCAGCAATCATTCGAAGTAATGTACTTTTACCACAGCCTGAAGGTCCGACAAGCACAAAAAATTCTCCTTCTCGAATTTGTATGCTTATGTCATCAATGACAAATGTTTCCCCATCATACGATTTACGAACATTGATTAATTCAATCATTATATCCCCTCTTTCTCAATTAATTTCCATATTTCTGGATTACCACTTGATACAGCTTGTGCTCCTTTTTGTATCGATTGTAATATTTGGTTTTTATTTTGAATTAATCCACCTGTAATAATTGGGATATTCGTCTTTTTGACTAAATGCTCAATCATCTCTGGTACAATGCCAGGCATAACCTCCAACGCATCTGGAGCCACTTGCTGAATTGAATGCAAACCGTTCATCATTGCGTCCGTATCTACTAAAAACAATCGTTGGATCGCCCACAACTTTTCTTTTTTTGCTAAATGAATAAGTGAGCTTTTTGTTGTGACAATTCCGTGTGGTCGGATAAATTTTGCTAAAAATTGCAATCCTTCTTTATCACAAGTAATACCAGGGATCTTTTCAACATGTATGAACACATAACGATCGTGCTCTTTCAACAAATCAACATATCGTTTGATGACACTAATCGTTCCTGTTTGTAAAAATGCTGTTTTCCATCTCGTTTTCAAGAAATATTCCATATGCTTTGGATGCTTAATAGTTGCAATAAATTTTTCTTTTAGAAACATGCTTCTTCCCCTCACATAAACAAAAGAGAAACCGAAAACAACGGCAGAATGACCCCTACGCTGTTGTTATGGTTTCTCCTTTTCTCTACCTTTTATGTATTCACTTTTCTTGCTTTTCATTTTAATTCTCTTTTGTTAATTGAATATCATATTTATTTAAATATTTCGTTAATTTATGTTTCAGTAAAATTAAAAATCGGCTCCCAAACAGGAAGCCGATTTGTTTAGTCATGAAAGTTCATTCCATCTGTCGTTTCTTTCACAATGCCCGCACGAATAACGAAGTCACCAAAACGTTCGCCAGGGAGGCGTTCTTTCGCATACCGAGAAAAGAGCGTACGAAGCTCGGATAAAATTTCTTTTTCTCCGATATTTTCTCGATACAATTTACCAAGACGGCTGCCATCAAATGCAGCTCCGAGATACATATTATATTTGCCGATCGATTTACCGATAAATGCAATTTCGCCAAGCACATGACGTGCACAGCCGTTCGGGCAGCCAGTCATGCGAATCGTTATTTCCTCATCGCGAAGGCCGTTTTCTTCAACAATTTCTTCAATTTGATCAAGTAGCTTTGGCAAATAACGTTCCGCTTCCGCCATCGCTAACCCACATGTCGGTAGCGCAACACAAGCCAATGAATTGCGGCGAAGCGCACTATAATGTTTGCCATCTGTCAATTTGTATTGCTTGATAAGCGCATCAATTTCTCCTTTCTTCTCGCTTGGCACGTTAGCAATAACTAAATTTTGATTAGCCGTTAGTCGAAAGTCCCCAACATGCACTTTCGCTATTTCCCGTAATCCTGTCATTAACGGGTAATCATCCGTATCTTTCACGCGACCACCTTCGACAAATAACGTGAAATGCCACGTTCCGTTTACCCCTTCTACCCAACCATAACGATCACCATTATGCTCGAAATGATATGGGCGCGCTTCCTCTAGCTTCCATCCAAGGCGATGCTCTAGCTCAGCCTTCACTGCTTCTAGGCCGAGGCGATCGATCGTGTACTTAAATCGAGCATGTTTGCGCACAGAACGATTCCCATAGTCACGCTGAATCGTGACAACTTTTTCGGCGACATCAATGACTTGTTCTGGTTTACAAAAGCCGATCACTTTCGCTAGTTGCGGATATGTCGTACGATCTCCATGGGTCATGCCCATTCCACCACCGATTGCCACATTAAAACCAACGAGTTTTCCTTGTTCAACGATAGCGATGAAACCGAGGTCTTGCGAAAATACATCGACGTCATTAGATGGTGGTACAGCAATACCAATTTTAAATTTTCGAGGTAAATAAAGCGCCCCATAAATCGGTTCTTGCTCAACTTCTGGCGTTCCTGCCACCTTTTTTTCATCGAGCCAAATTTCGTAATACGCCCTTGTTTGTGGCAATAAATGGTCACTTAATCTTTTCGCCCATTCGTACACTTCCACATGTACTTCTGATTGATACGGATTCGGATTGCACATCACATTTCGGTTCACGTCACCACATGCCGCTAACGTTGTCAATAGCGCATCATGAATCGCTTGAAGCGTTTTTTTCATATTCCATTTCAATACGCCGTGAAACTGAAACGCTTGGCGCGTTGTTAATTTTAACGTACTATTCGCATACGTCCGCGCCAATTCGTCCATCGCAAGCCACTGTTCAGGCGTCGCCACTCCACCCGGCGTGCGAACGCGAATCATAAATTGGTATGCAGGTTCTAACTTCTGTTTTTGTCGCTCTGCTCGTAAGTCGCGATCATCTTGTAAATAACTTCCGTGAAATTTCATTAGTCGATTGTCGTCTTCTGGAATACCAGCAGTGATACGGTCTTCCATCGTTTCTTTCAACGTGCCGCGCAAATAGTTGCTCTCCCGTTTAATGCGCTCAACATCGCTCGGTGGTCCATCTGGTGGTGTTAATACAAACTTTTCCATTCATATCCCCCCTAATATACATCGCGCTGATATCGTTTTTGTTTTTGCATCTCAGCTATATACGCTTCTGCTTGTTCGCTTGTCATGTTTCCTTCTTTTTCAATCACATGAATAAGCGTTTGATGTACATCGCGCGCCATATGCTGCTTATCACCACAAACGTAAACGACAGCTCCATCTTCAAGCCAGCGGAACAGCTCCTTGCTTCGTTCTAGCATGCGATGCTGCACGTACACTTTTTGATCTGTATCGCGCGAAAAGGCGACGTCCATTTTCGTCAGTATGCCATTTTTTAACCACGCTTGCCACTCTGTTTGATAGAGGAAATCCGTCACAAAATGTTGATCGCCAAAAAATAGCCACGACTTCCCTTTCGCCCCTATTGCCTCACGCTCTTGCAAGAAACTACGAAACGGCG
The DNA here is from genome assembly GCF_036834105.1 of Anoxybacillus sp. NCBI lineage: Bacteria > Bacillati > Bacillota > Bacilli > Caryophanales > Anoxybacillaceae > Anoxybacillus > Anoxybacillus sp. Next base: position 4,546 of record NZ_DAITON010000136.1, read on the forward strand.
CAACACCCGTACCTGGTCCGATCATAATGATCGGCGTATTTGCGTCTTTTGGGAGCTTAAAATTCGGATTTTGATGAACGAACACCGGAAGTTGATCGCCAACGTGTAAACGTTCCGCACAAAACGTCGAACAAACACCTTTACGTAAACGTCCGTGTGCTTCGTAACGCACTACACCAACGGTAATATGCACCTCATCAGGATAAGCAAGCAAGCTACTTGCAATCGAATAAAAGCGCGGCTGCAACTTACGTAAAGAAGAAACAAACTGCTCTGGCGACATATTCCACGGACCGAAATCGCGAAGAACATCGAGCACATCGCGCCCTTTCATATATTCCTTTCTTTTCACTTCTTGCTCAGAAGAAAGGAGTACATGAAAATCTGGATGGCGTGAAAATGAAACGAGCGATTGCAATAATGGCTCAGTTAAGACGGTAATTTCCAATCGGGAAAGAAGTGCTTCACGCAACGTTTCCTCTTTCCCTTCAACAGAGACGCACGTATCACCGCTCCATTTCATCTCCTGAATGATGAGATCAACAAGCTCTTCGTCGTTTTTCGGAAAAATACCGAGCGCATCCCCCGGCTCAAATACAATTCCTGACCCTTCAAGCGATAATTCAATATGGCGCGTTTCTTTGTTCGAGCCGCGTCCATTTAAATTGATATTTTCTAATACTTCCGCTTGAAACGGATGTTTGCGCGAGTAGTTAGAAACGGGCTTCACTTGCGCCTGCTGGGGAAGGACGGTGACGGAACCCCCTCCTTGCTTATTTAACTCACTGAGCACCCCATCAAGCCACTTCGCCGCTCCTTCCTCATAATCGACATCACAATCAACGCGCTCGTATAACCGCTCTCCCCCGAGTTCTTTTAGCCGTTGGTCGAAGTCTTTTCCTGTTTTACAAAAATGTTCATACGACGTATCGCCAAGCGCCAATACGGAGAAGCGAAGATGGTTAAGTTTTGGTGCGCGCTTGCTATGGAGAAATTCGTAAAACGACAAGGCGTTATCTGGTGGTTCCCCTTCACCATACGTGCTAACGACAATAAGCAACGTGTCGATTTTTTTTAAGTCGTTTGGTTTGAAATCAAGCATCGATAAAACATGGACATGAAACCCACGACTTTTGAGTGCTTCTCCAGTTTTTTCTGCCAATTTTTGTGCATTTCCTGTTTGTGAGCCGTAAAGGATCGTTATTTCTTTCGATACGTGGGCTTCTTGCTGTACCGCTGTGCTCGCAAATTCGGTAGCAGCTAAATATCCGCTTAACCAAAGCTTTTGCGCTGGCGTTAATGTCGGCCAAAGTCGGTTGAGCAAGTCAACTTGTTGTTCGTTAAATGGGCTATTCGTCACTTGAAATGGCAACATCTTTCACCTCTCATTTTTCTACTATTCCTATAAATCAAGTATGTTTTATTTGACTTTACCGCAAAAAATAAAATTAGTAAAATAAAT
>NZ_DAITON010000137.1:0-5984 GCF_036834105.1 Anoxybacillus sp.
TTTTTTTGTTTGGTTGTAAATTTATGTTAGTAAATTTGCTCATCTACAGTTATAATTCATAAAATAGTGGATTGAAAAATCGGAAGTTGGTGACCGGTCATGCTCCCAAAACAACAGTCGTTTGAAGCTTATTTAGATGAGTTGACAATGATTACTATTTTATTTCCGTGCCATGTTGACCAAAAACGTGTGCCGATATTTTTTTTATGCGATGATGAAAAAACAGCATATCGCTTAACGATTCGGTCAAGTGAGAAGCATCATTCATTTATAAAATATGAGTGCCTCGTTCCTTTTATCGTTGAATTAGGAAAGCGATATGTCGTTTACACGGAAGAAGGGTGGCAAGCCCCATTGCAAGTAGGAGCTGTGATGCGCACGAAAGCGTTTGATGATTTGTATGCATATGACGGAAATGATCTTGGTGCAACGTACGAGCCGGAAAAGACGACGTTTAAAGTATGGGCACCAACGGCGACAAGCGTGTTATTAAAGCTTATTCATCCAGCGACGAAAGAAGAAACGACTTATGTCATGGTGCGGGAAAAAAAAGGAGTATGGACATATACTGTTTATGATGATGTTGAACGCTTTTTGTACACGTATATGACGTATGTGAACTTTATTTGGCGTGAAGCTGTTGATCCTTATGCGAAGTCTGTTTCCGTGAATGGAACATATGGCGTTGTTGTCGATCTTGCAAAGACAAACGTACCGAAACCGCCAATGTCTCCGTTTATTTCGATGACGGATGCAATCATTTATGAAATGCATATACGCGATTTCACAATTCATCATGAAAGCGGAGTGAGACAAAAAGGAAAATATGTTGGCTTAACGGAGCGCGGAACAACAGGCCCAAACGGAACATTAACGGGACTTTCATATATTAAGCAGCTTGGTGTGACGCACGTTCAACTTATGCCTGTGCAAGATTTTGAAGGAGTTGATGAACTTCAGCCGCTTAAGATGTACAATTGGGGATATAATACAGTGCATTACAATGCTCCAGAAGGAAGCTATGCGACTGATCCGGATGATCCGTATGCGCGTATCATCGAGTTAAAACGAGCCATTCGTGCTTTCCAACAGGAAGGCATTCGCGTCATTTTAGATGTTGTATATAACCACGTATACGTTCGCGAAACATCATCGTTTGAGCATCTTGTTCCCGGATATTATTTTCGCTATGAACGAAATGGCTATCCATCAAACGGAACGGGAGTAGGAAATGATTTAGCTTCTGAACGGAAAATGGTCAAAAAGTTCATTATTGACTCGGTAACATATTGGTTAAAAGAATACGGCGTCGACGGATTTCGTTTTGATCTCATGGGCATTTTAGATATAGATACGATGAATGATGTGCGGCGAGCCATTGATGAGATCGATCCGACTGTTATCATTTTAGGGGAAGGATGGGATTTAGCAACACCGTTACCATCCGAAAAAAAGACGACAATCGCTAACGCAAAACATACACCGCGCATTGCATATTTCAACGATCGTTTTCGCGACTACGTCAAGGGAAGCACGTTTCATATTTATGAGCGAGGCTTCGCTTTAGGAGATTGTTCATATAAAGAAGCAGTGATCGGAGCGATTCGTGGAAGCATCCACCTCTTTTTCTCCCCGAGGCAAAGTGTGAATTATGTCGAATGTCACGATAACCATACGTTATGGGACAAAATGGCCGTTGCAAACGCTCATGAAAGTGAATATATTCGACGGAAGCGTCAAAAGCTAGCAACAGCTATCGTTTTATTATCGCAAGGTATTCCGTTTTTGCATAGCGGTCAAGAGTTTTATCGGACGAAAAAAGGGGTGGAAAATAGTTATAACGCCCCTGATGAAGTGAACCAAGTCGATTGGAATGAGAAAAGTAAATGGGAAGAAGATGTGCGAGAAATAATGAAACTCATTGAGCTTCGGAAAAAGCATGGTGCGTTCCGGTTTTTAACCGCTGATCAAGTTCGGCGTCACATGAAATTTTATGACACGCATCTATCCGTCATTGCTTATCAGCTTGTTGATGTTGGCGTGTATGGCCCATGGAAGCAAATTGTTGTCGTTTATCATAACGAAGAGAAAAAGGCGATGTTACCGCTAGCAGATGGAAAATGGAAAGTAATGTTTAGTTCGGAAAAGGAATGGTTAGGGAATGTTTATGAACGGTTTGTTGAAATAAATGGAATTGGTACGTGGGTATTAATTCAATGTTGACGGAGGAACGATAGGAAAGATAAAATCTAGTAAGATGACAATCGTTATTTTTATTTTGACTAAGTCGAAAGGTGAGCTCACTTGGAACAGTTACTAGGTAAGGAGTGGGAAATCTCCCCCGCAGGCGGTGCGACAGGGGATGCATATATTGCGGAGCATGATGGGAAGAAGCTGTTTTTAAAGCGCAATTCTTCCCCATTTTTGGCTGTTTTGTCAGCTGAAGGAATCGTCCCAAAACTAGTATGGACGAAACGAATGGAAAATGGAGATGTGATTACAGCACAACAGTTTTTACATGCGCGGGAATTAAAACCGCACGATATGACGAGCAAACAAGTTGCTCAATTGCTTCGAAAAATTCATCGCTCAAAAGAACTGTTAGCGATGATGGAGCGACTTGGCAAAAAGCCTTTGTTGCCGAATCGTTTGCTGGAAAAAATAAAAGAAAACAGATGCGATGAGCTGAAAGAACACCCGATCGTAACGGAAGCTATTGCATTTTTAGAGCGTCATGTAGATGACGTGCGTTATACAGATTATGTCGTTTGTCATTGTGATATGAACCATAACAATTGGTTATTGACAGAAGACAATCAGCTTTATTTGATCGACTGGGATAGCGCGATGATTGCTGATCCTGCGATTGATATCGGCATGTTATTGTACGCTTACATTCCACGAGAGCAATGGGAAAGCTGGTTAGAGGAGTACGGTTTAGCGTTCGATGAACAACTGCAGTTGCGTATGAAATGGTATACGGTTGCTCAAACGATTGCGCTGCTCGTGTGGCATAAGGGGAGAAATAACGAAAAGGAAATGCAACGTTTGCTGCATTTCCTTGAACATTTGTTACGTTAATTGATCCATCCACTCGGCGAGCTGTTGTTCATGCTGATCGATGTGCGAAGATAGGTCAGTTGCATTTTTTCCGCCTTGACTATATGTGTAAATGTGAGACAACGTTTGTTTCATTTCAGAATGAACAGCATTGTTTGCCATGAGTGATTTGGCAAGGCGCTCAATTTGTTCGCATTCCGCTACTGTTCCTGAACGATCAAGCTGGTGTTCGGACAAAATGTCTTTTAGTACGGTTAACTGATGTTCATGATTAATGGCCATGTTCATCCCCCTATTCGCTTATTAATATGGCCATGTTGATCTTTTTGTATGCAAAGAAACGGAGGATGAAACGTGCGTTTACGGAATAAGCCTTGGGCAAAAGAAAAAATTGCTGCATATCCACAATATATCATTCCACAACCTGAACAATATAAAGGTCGGTGGCACGAATTATTTTCAAACGACCGTCCGATTCATATTGAAATTGGGACAGGAAAAGGTCGTTTTATTACGGAAATGGCAAAAATGCATCCACACATTAACTATATCGGTATTGAGCTATATGAGAGCGTCATCGTATGTGCGCTTGATAAACTCATCGATCATGATTTACCGAATTTGCGTTTATTAAATGTGAACGCGAAAGAGTTAACGAACATTTTTGCCAAAGGGGAAGTTGAACGTATTTATTTAAATTTTTCTGATCCGTGGCCAAAAAAGCGACACGAAAAGCGCCGCTTAACTTATCGTACATTTTTAGAGCTATATGAAAACATTTTAGTGGATGAAGGGGAAATTCACTTCAAAACGGATAATCGCGGGCTGTTTGAATATTCCCTTGTTAGTTTTTCGCAATACGGTTTAGTTCTTCAGTACGTCAGCCTCGATCTTCATCGAAGCGGCTTCGAAGGAAATGTGATGACAGAATATGAACAAAAGTTTTCTGAAAAAGGAAACCCTATTTATCGTTGTGAAGCGAAGTATCGGAAACCTATGTCGTGAATTGGGCATAGGTTTTTCTCTTTTCTGAATATTTTTGTAATGTTAAAATGGAGAGTGAAAGAGGACAAGGGGGAAAAGTGATGGAGAAATTAACGATCGGTCAAGCAACGATGACGTGGCTGAATGGGGGAATTACGCATTTAGATGGGGGAGCGATGTTTGGCGTTGTGCCAAAACCGCTTTGGGTAAAAAAATATCCATGTAATGAACATAACCAAATTCCGCTTCGCACCGACCCGATTTTATTGCAGGTAGGTGGGAAACATATACTCATCGAGTCGGGGATTGGACGAGGGAAGCTAACAGAAAAGAAAAAGCGTAATTTTGGTGTAACAGAAGAATCGGCTTTAGAGGAACAGTTAGCCCTCCTTTCTTTAAAACCGGAGGATATTGATCTTGTGTTAATGACACATTTGCATTTTGATCATGCGAGCGGCTTAACAAAATGGGAGGGAGACACGCTCGTTCCGGTGTTTCCGCGCGCCCGCATCATCACATCAGCAGTAGAATGGGCCGAGATGAAGGAGCCGAATATTCGCTCGCGTAATACGTATTGGAAAGAAAATTGGGAAGCGATTGTTGATCAAGTTGATACGTTCGCAGAACAGTTAGAAGTTGTTCCAGGTGTTACGATGGTTCATACAGGCGGCCACAGCGATGGACATGCGATTATTATCATTACATCTGAAGGAGAGACAGCTATTCATCTCGGTGATTTAATGCCGACACATGCGCATCAAAATCCACTTTGGGTTATGGCATATGATGATTATCCGATGACATCCATTTTCGCTAAACAAAAATGGATAGCTTACGGAGTTGAAAACAGAGCATGGTTTACATTTTATCACGATGCGTACTACCGAGCTGTTCGTTGGAACGATGAGTTTCAAATCGTTGAATCGCTTAAACGTCAGTAAAACCCAAGCTGCTTTGCTTGGGTTTTACAGTTTTTTTGCTTCAATAATCGTTCCGGTTTTTGCATCAATGAGGCATTCATATGCACCAGTGGGACGGGTAATTCCGCCGCGATAAATGTTGTAGCGAAGGCCATTTTTTTCAACTGTCTCAACGGTCGTTTGAATCCATGATCCAGTAATCTCACCTGTTTGTTGAAACGCCTGTTTTGCTTTTTGAAGCGCTTGCTCAGATGAAATCAATCGGTTATGTTGCCACTCATTCCATATGTATGCTGTCGCCGCACCGACAACGATACCAGTTAGAAACGTTTTTATACGCATCATACATTCCTCCATTTTTCTTTTAGTATACCGAATTGTGCGAGTGGAAACTACATGTAAAATTCGCTACAATGACAAATAGCGAGCAAAGAAAGGGGAAAACACGATGGATTTGCAATTGTTTCAAACGTTAACCGAATTGCCAGGAGCGCCGGGAAATGAACATGCGGTGCGCGCTTTCATGCGTGAACAATTACAAAAATATGCTGATGATATTGTGCAAGATCGTCTCGGAAGCATTTTTGGTGTGAAGCGCGGCAAAGAAAATGGACCAGTAGTGATGGTTGCTGGACATATGGATGAAGTTGGTTTTATGGTCACCGCCATCACTGAACAAGGAATGATTCGCTTTCAGCCGCTTGGCGGTTGGTGGAGCCAAGTATTGCTAGCTCAGCGCGTGCACATTATAACGGATCACGGACCAATTGTTGGTGTGATCGGCTCGATCCCGCCTCATTTGCTTGACGAAGAGCAAAGGAAAAAGCCGATGGATATAAAACATATGCTTATTGATGTTGGAGCGGATGATCGCGCTGATGCGGAGCGCATGGGCATTCGTCCAGGACAACAAATTGTGCCGATTTGTCCGTTTACACCGATGGCGAACGGAAAAAAAGTGATGGCGAAAGCGTGGGACAATCGTTACGGTTGTGGTTTAGCCATTGAGCTATTAAAAGA
>NZ_DAITON010000138.1:0-5980 GCF_036834105.1 Anoxybacillus sp.
CTTCGTTATTAATTAATGAGAGAAAAGGTACGCCAAGAGAAACTGTAATGTAAAGGAGGTGTTAAGCTTGAATATATTAGTTGGCGTTACAGGTTCTTCAGGGGTTGTTGAACTACCTATGTATTTACGAGTTTTTAGAGAAAAACTAGATGCTAACATTAGACTAGTTTGTACATCGAACGTTCAGAAATTTATTGATGTCAATTTTTTGGCGGCGCACGCTGATGCTCCTGCATATCAGGATATGTACGATTTTCCAAAGGAGTATACACGAAATAGAGTTCCTCATTCCTTTTTACATGACTGGGCGGATATTTTCATCATTTTGCCTTGTACTGCTAATACTTTAGCGAAGTGTGCAAACGGAATAGCTGATAATCTGTTAACCATGCTGGTTTTATGCTCCCCAAGACCTGTTGTCTTTTTCCCAAATATGGGGCCAAACATGTGGGATGCAAAAGTTACACAATACAATGCTAAAAAGCTGATCAGTTTTGGACATAAAGTTGTATTTCCTAGTGGAAATGCATGGATAACTGCAACCGGAGAAAAAGTAGATTATGGACATGTACCTCCCCCATATACAGTAGCTGAGTATATACAGAGACATATACAGCAGTCAGACAATGAATTGAAAGGAGGTGAATTGCATGAATCAGAAAATGCTTCAAATTCTTGATGAAGGCTTCGATGTCTTGAATCCAACAGCAGAAGACGTTCTTCTTTCTTTTGCACCGACTAACACAAACTGCGGAGGATGCTGATCATATTCTTTTGTCATCGGGGATAGCTATATTAAGCTATCCCTTGATTATAGGAGGGGTAAAAATGGAGCCGTTTTCTACTATTCCCAAAGAGGTAAAATCAGATGTGAATGATAGATGGGTAGCATCGCGATTTAATATTCTTTCCCATGAAGAGAATGGGGATCTTTATATATGTAATACTTATACGGGGGCATTTTTACGTGTTCCACAAGCTCATGCTAATAAGATTAAAAATATTCTCCGATCGGGATGTGATGAGCTTGATGATACTGCAAAGATTCTTGCTAATTATGGCTTTTTAATCAAAAGTAATGTAGACGAATTTAAAAGAGCCCGAATTTTACATGAAATCAAAGGAAGAAATCCTGAAAATATGTATTTGATTTTTTTAGTCACTGAACAGTGTAACTTTAGGTGTACATATTGTTATGAAAATTTTGAGAAAGGAAAAATGTCGGATGATGTTATTGAAGGTGTAATAAAATATGTTGAGAAAAAGAGGGACTCAACTAAAAAATTTGAATGTCCATTGGTTTGGAGGAGAACCTCTTCTCGCATTAGATGTTATTGAAAAATTATCAAATCAATTCCTTTTATTAAGTGAAAAGTACAATTTCAAGTTTCGTGCTGGTATTACTACTAATGGATTCCTTTTAAACAGTGATACGGCGACAAAATTATTAAAGCTAGGTGTTGACAATTTCCAGATAACTATAGACGGCCCTGAACATATTCATGATCAAACACGTAAGTTAGTGGGAGGACAAGGAACTTTCAAAAGAATATTTAATAATTTGAAAAATTTGAGTTGTTTGGGATATGATTTTCAGGTTAGGATACGTGTCAACTTCGATAAAAGTAATGAACCTTATATACGCGATCTTACAAAAGAGCTTTCCGAAACGTTTTCCAACGATGGAAGGTTTCACGTCAACTACTTTCCTATTGGTCGATGGGGCGGACCGAATGATGAAGATTTAGATATATTTGATACAAAAATAAGAGCAAAAGTAGCACTAAATTTGTGTGAAGATGCTTTAAATCAGGGATTATCGACTACATTAGGTAGCATTCTTCAACCTGGTGGTTATGTATGTTATGCGTCTGATCCTAATTCTTATGTAATTGGATCAGACGGTACTTTATATAAGTGTACAGTAGCGTTATATAATGAAAAAAATAAGATTGGAAAAGTTGAAAAAGATGGGAACTTTAGAATAGATATAGATAAATTTGCTTTGTGGGTTATGAACGATGAGTCTGAAGATGAGGGCTGTAAGAAGTGCTTCCTAAGACCTTCTTGTCAAGGATCTGCTTGTCCTCTAATTAGGATTGAAACAGGAAAAGCACCGTGCCCACCTGAAAAACAGTATATAAAGCAAGTAGTACGGGTTGTTGGTCGACAAAAGAAATTTATTAGCGAAAGAAAAATTAAAGTGACTAAAAGCTATTCGTAATATACGATGAACACTTGCATCTTTGGCCTATGTGCTTTTCGGTTTTGAAAATTCTAGTGAGTATGAGTAAAATGTTTGTGGGAGGAAGTTAAATCCTCTTTCATGTGGTTCAAGGGGGAATTCCTTTGATAAAAGAAGGAGGATGAGCAAAATAGATGCAAAAAGGACTCTCTTCCTGTATGTTGATAAGTGCAACCAAACCACAACAGGAGGTCAGAGAGTCCTATGCAATAGTTTATCACAGATGGGCAAACATTAAAAGAGATAGAAATGGAATTGTTTTCGATGTTGCAAAAAACCTATGGAGCAATGCTTCAACAGGTACTAGAACGGCTGGATGAAGAGCTAGCCAACCAACGAGATAAAAAAACGCTATTACCTAAAAGATAAACGAACGGTACGCATCCAGACGCTCTTTGGGGAGGTGGAGGTTCGGCGCAATTACTATTTGGATCGAGAAAAAGGCGTGTATACGTGCTTATTAGATCCCTTCCTCGGGTTCGATGGCGCAAAGGGAGTGAGTCCATTATTGGAGGAAACCGCCATGGAATTAGCCGTTACCGGCCCTTCGTATCGCCAAGCCGCCGAAGCGTTAGAGAAGATGGTAGGTTATGCGGTGATGAGCCATGAAACGATTCGGCAGCTCGTGTTACAAGCAACGGTGGATAGACATCGTCCGATGGAAATGGAGCGACAGGTGTTGTTCGTGGAGGCGGACGGATTATACGTGAAACGGCAGCGAAGCCGGCGAAGAGGGAAAGAAGAAAAGATTTTGGCAGTGCACCAAGGATGGAAAGCCAACGGGAAACGGGTATCCTTGGTTGGGAAACGGCACTATGTACACGAAACAAACGAGCCGATGTGGGAAGGATTAGAACGATTTTTGATCGAGGAATACGGCTATGACCCCACGAGGGATTGGGTGGTGATCAATGGCGATGGAGCTGCGTGGATTACGGTTTGTCGGGAATATTTCGGGAAGCGAGCGTTTTTCCAGCTAGATCGGTTCCACGTAGCGCGAGAGATTCGTGAATGCTTAAAAGATCACCCACGGTACCGGACGATTCGGAAAAAGCTGGCCTTGTTCGATGAAAATGGGTTATTAACCGAACTGCATAGTGCGGTAGGCACCCTAGGGGATGAGAAGAAAGAAAAGCAATTGGAAGGATTGATTCAACGGATCGAATCGATGCCAGGATGCTTGAGTGATTACCGTCAATGGTTGCGGGAGAAAGGCATAGATACGACCGGAATGCGCCCGATGGGAAGTGCAGAGGGAACGATGCACGTCTTTGCGAAGCGAGTAAAAAATGGACGGAGTTGGTGTGAAGAAGGGATTCGAGCGTTTTTACACGTGATGGTAGCCGTGAAAGACGGGTTAACGATTCAGACATGGAAAGGAGAGGTGTTTGCGCAGGAGGAGAAAAGAGAAACGGAACGAGAAACGATCGTGAAAAAGGCGATGAAGCACGTAGGAACAAAGGTAGCAGAGTTGGTGCGAGGGAATATCCGTTATTTCGATCATTCGTCAGGAACGCCTATTTATCAAGCGTTAAAAGCATTGAAAGGGTTTTAAAAAAGCGAAAAAAGGGCACGAAAACAGGATGAGAGGATTAGAAAACGCTTACAAAAACTAGGTTATTTAAACCAAATATATCCAGAGAATCGAAATATCAAAAAAAATCTCCCACAAACTCTTGACTCAATCCATCCGAAACAAGTTTTTGCATCAAATTCGGGAGTGTGGTATGCTTGTTCATAGAGAGCACCTCCTGGGTTTGTTTGTGTCGCTACTCACATTCTACAGGAAAGGTGCTCTTTTTTCTATACCCTTTGGATTTTATTGGATAATCAACACACCTGGAAAAAAGTCTTTTTCAAAAGAAGATCAGCTTGCCCGTTTTTCTGGGCAAGCTGGCAACTATGGTAAGTCGATAAGCATAAATTGGCTATCTGCTTTTGCGGTAATATGCAATGTTGTTATATCTGTTATACGCGCAGCATCGCGACGTTGCAACATTGTATCATCATTTAATACGAGTTCTCCTTCAATAACAAACAGGTATATGCGACGTCCTTCTTGTTGATGGAATGTTATGTGCTGATTATTTTCTAAATCGGATAAATACATCGTTATATCTTGATGAATGTAGGCAACTTCATTTCCGGCCTGTGTTTTCGAAACAATAGGCAATAAACGGTTCTTCATTTTTTGAATATCGTATGAAACTTGTTCATATGACGGGGTAAGGCCGCGTGCTTCAGGTAGAAACCAAAGTTGTAGAAGATTGACTTCTTCTGTAGCAGATGGATTCATTTCTGAATGTACAATGCCTGTTCCGGCTGTCATCCGTTGTACTTCACCGAATGAAATGATGCGATGATTGCCGAGATTATCGCGATGTTCAAGTTGTCCTTTTAGAACGACTGTAACAATTTCCATTTCTTGATGAGGGTGTGCTCCAAAACCACGTTGTGGCGCGATGATATCATCATTAAATACACGTAATGGACCAAAGTGCATATTGTTTCGATCAAAGTATTCAGCGAATGAAAAACTAAAATAGCTTTGTAGCCAACCGTGGTTTGATTGAAACCGTTCATGTCCAGGATATACATGAATCATGGAACAATCTCCTTTCTTACTTTATGAGTGCATCGAGTGAATAGTCGCCTGCACCGATGAGCGCGATACCGATCACAACAACAATCAAAATAAAGTTGTACTCAAAGCCATTTTGAGTGACCCAAAATCCGTTCGGAGCGTGCACTTTTACGATGGCGATGACCATTGTAGCAGCGAGCAACAAAGCTGCAAATGGGGTGAACAGCCCGAGGGCAAACAACAATCCCCCAACGAACTCCGCTAGGCCAGCAATGAGTGCCATTGTCACTCCTGGCTTTAATCCAATAGACTCAAGCCACCCGCCTGTTCCTTTTAAGCCGTATCCCCCGAACCATCCAAACAACTTTTGAGCCCCATGACCGACAAACGTTAAACCAACAGCGAGACGAATAAGTAAAATACCAATGTGCATCATGATGATCTCTCCTTTCATATATCTTGATTTCAAGATAAAAGTTGTGCGATAGGCCTTTAGAAAGGCGACAATGAAAGACCTATCTTTTTGAGCAAGTGAATAGCTAATTCTTTTTCCTCTGTAGATAAAGATCGGAAAATATCCGACATTTTTTGGGCGTGTTGCGGAAAAATGTGATCCATTAGTGCTTTTCCTTCGTCAGTAATAACAGCGTACGTAATGCGCCGATCTTTTTCGCAACGTTGCCGGACAATATATCCTTTTTCTTCGAGTTTGTCGATGACATATGTCATACTTCCACTAGTGAGTAAAATTTTGTCACCGATTTGTTGAATCGGTTGTGCTCCTTTATGATACAACAAGTCGAGAACACCGAACTCTGTTGGGTTTAGTCCGTAACGTTGGATGTCATGCTTAACATGTTCGGATACGGCTTTATGTGCCCTAGAAAGAACAACGAATAGTTTTAACGATAATGTTTGCTCGTTTTGATTCATACGCATCAACCTTTATCTTGATTTCAAGATAATTATAAACTTACGAAAAGTAAGTTGTCAACGATTAATATGTCATCATTTGTTCAAAAAATTCCATCGTCAAGTGATTTGTAGCACAACTTGAATTTTATGTAAGACATTATGATAGATGTGAAGGAAAAATGGGTAGTGTCAAAAATTCTATGAAAAGTACCGATGAGCGACTTGTTACAGGAAAA
>NZ_DAITON010000139.1:0-5961 GCF_036834105.1 Anoxybacillus sp.
AGTTCATTATGAATGATCGGTCTATATTGGGCAACTTTTTTTCGCTATTGGAGAACACCATAATTAATAATCTCAACGGTTGGACGAATGTTGATGTCCGCCTTCGCAAACGCTTTCGCCCAGCTTTTTTGTTTTTTAAATGTTTTGTATTCATAAGCGCGAGCGTATAAGCCGAATCCGATCGGATCGACTTCGTATTTTTGCATTTTTCTTACAATTGACTCAAGCTGTTTTTGTATTTCTTTAGCGAGCAATTGTTCGATTTTTTGTTTATCCTTTTTCATATCAATGTATGCGGTTGCTTCTGTTAAAACAGCACGTAATTTTATGCGCACGTCAAAACGAAACATCCCATGTTGAAACGACGGTTTATATGAAAAATGACCATGTTCAATAGAAATGCTTACGAACTCTGTTTGTTTGTTTTGTTTTTTGATCGGTAACGTAAGCGACGTTGAAGGTTTAATTTGTTTTTGTAGTATCGCAAAATACGGGCTTTCTTTTTGGAACAATGCCCCGACATATTTTCGTTGTTCATTAAATAAAGCGATCCCGCCCGCGACCAAATCCCCTTTATATACTTTCATCATCGGGGCAAAAGGCGTTTGGGCGCGATCAATCGATAAACGACGAAATTGAAGAAGATCCATTTTCGTCGTTTGTTTTCCTTTATGAGCTGTCAATAATACGTCGCGAATGGCGACCGATAAACGAGGCTTATCATCAAGCCGAATGTACATTAAATTTTTTAACGGACCGTCAAAAACGATAAAATTTGCTGTCGTTGAGTTTTTCGGATCACGATATAACACGTCTAAATACGAGAACATATCGTGATTTTTCGCGATTCTTTTACTCACAACGACATTTTGTGTTTTTCCGCCAACAATTTTTCCGGAAGCGAAGGCGTTTGCTTTAAAACGGTTGTCGCGAAGCGTTACCCCTGATGTACGAATCACTTCGTAAATGTTTTTCGCTTCTTTATTAAAGACAGGACTAACGGAATAAACGATTATTTTCCCGTCTTTTTCGTCTAGTCCAATCGTTAACACGAGCGTTAAATCGTCAAGTTGCGACTGCATGCCACATCCGACTGTTAAAAGAAAGCAAAGAAATATATACATATGTTTTCTCATTTCTTTTTCCCTCCTCGAAACCATCGCACAACGGAGACGTAGATAAACAAACAAGTTGGAAAAACATAAGCCCCCCATAGTCCGTATCGTTCCCACCATGATCCCATCGTTTGAATATGTGAAAAAGAAGGATTGTATAAAAAAGATACGACAATAAATACGCACACAGCGATAACGAGCACGATCGTATGATCTTGTTTTTTAAACAGTTGACTGATGCCAAAGACGGTCGTAAAAATATACGGAATGCCTGTCGTCGACATGACGAACAAATAAAACGACAAAAAAATGACTTCGAACCGTTCGATAAATGAAAACTCGATCGTTTTTAACAACGATAACGTCGGCCACACAAGCGACGGCGTTTCATCGGGACTAAAGAAAATAAAACATGTTACTGTAATTAATAAAAAAGTGAAAGCGGAAATGCTGTTTGCGATGATCATTGCTTTTATCGCATGCTTTTTTTCTTTTAAAAACGGGTAAAACACGAACGCGAGCTCGAATCCTAAAAACGATAAAACAGTCGTTTTTACCGCTTGGAAAATTGGAGCCCAACCTTCTTTTAAAATAGGGAGCATATGTAAAACACTCCCTTTTTGCAACGGTATAGCGATAAGAACCGGCATCCAAAGCGTTAAGTAAAAAACAAATTCGGCATAACGGCCGAGCACGCGCACGCCATTTCGGGCAATAAGAAACCCCGGCAACATAAATAGCATCATAAGTAAATAGTTTGGTGTATTTGGCAACACCCACGTTTGTATAACGTGAATAGCTGTAAAAACGACCGTCATAGACGCGAGCAAAGCATAAGCGACGAACGCGAGATGAAGCAACGAGCCAAATATGCGACCAAAATAGCGGCGCGAGAGATCGAAAATCGTATCCTGCTTATGTTTTTCCATCGTTTTAATAATGAGCATACTAGCGATGATCGAAATGCCCCAACCGATCACAATGGCGATCCACCCATCCGTGTTTGCGATATCGGCGAGTTGGGCAGGGAGAGATAAAATACCGATGCCGATTTGTATACCTGAAATAAGAAAAATATATTGCATCGTTGTAATTTCATTAAACTGATAACGTTTCATACGCACCACTTATTTGCGAAATTTTTTTTGTCTCGTTAGTTGTATCGGTCGTGCGGATAGCGGACGCGTGCGCATCATCCAAAGCGGGAAGCGCAAGACCGTATCTTTCCAGTCGCGCAACCGTGCAGGAGCGAACGGACTTCCTGCAGGGGTGCCGAGCGACTCCAATGAAATAAGGTGCCCAATAATAACCATAAATCCGATCACCATCCCCACTAAACCGAATAAAGAGGCCGCGATCATCATTGGAAAGCGCAATAAGCGAATCGATTCGGACATATCAGGATTCGGAATAATAAACGAAGCAATCGCTGTGAGCGACACGATGACGACCATAATGTTGCTGACGATGCCAGCTTCAACGGCTGCTTGTCCGATTACAACTCCGCCGACGATGCCGACCGTTTGCCCGATCGGCGCAGGTAAACGTAACCCTGCTTCACGCAACATTTCGATCGCAAGCTCCATTAAAATCGCTTCAAGAATCGGAGGAAGCGGAACGCGTTCGCGCGATTCGCCGACCGTTAACAATAAATTGAGCGGAATAATCTCGTAATGGAACGAAAGAGCCGCAATGTAAGCTGACGGTAAAAAAATCGCCATGAAAAAGGCAAGCAGGCGCAGTAAGCGTAAAAATGAAGCGATCATCCAACGCGTACTATAGTCATCAACCGTTTGGAAAAACGTGATGAACGTCATCGGTCCGATCATGACGCTAGGCGACCGATCAACAACGATGACGATGCGTCCTTGCAGTAGGTTGCTTACTGCTGCATCTGGCCGCTCCGTCAATAAAAACTGCGGAAATGGCGAAAACGGATTATCTTCAATCAGTTGCATAAGCTCACCTGTATTGACGATCGTATCGACGTCGATTTGCTCGATGCGATCTTTCAGCTCTTGTACTACCTCAGGGTGAGCTACATCTTCTAAATATAAAATAGAGACAGGCGTGTGACCGCGTCTACCGACCGTCGTCTCTTCAATTTTTAGTTGTTGGTGAGGCAAATAGCGTCGAATGAGCGCAATATTTTTTTCGCACGTTTCAATAAATCCTTGGTGCGATCCCTTAAGCGATGACTCAATTTGCGGTTCAGCGATCGCCCGCTGTGGCCATCCTTGCGTATCTAACAGCAATACGCGGTTATCGCCATCGAGCAATAGCGCGGTTTCTCCTTGAAATACATGTTGAATGACGTGTTCCCATTTTGTCGTATATGACTTAGATCCGATCGGTAATTGAATGTCTATAATCGTTTCAATTTGTTTTGTTTCAAATAAAAGTGGATCGATAATGTTATTGTTAATTGAATTTTTATCAACGAGCGTGTTGAGATATACGAGCAATGCCCGTTTTTTCGGTTCGCCAATCCATATATGACAATAAATGAGGTCGGGAGTTTTTGTGAAATAGTCACGCAACGTTTGCTCATTCATATCGAGCGAATGGGTGATCGTTTGTTGTGTACCGTTCATTATTCATCCCCTTCAATCCGCTGGAGCGGTTCGATGGCAGGTCCTTCTAAAACTTTTCCGGTAAAACAAAAGCGAGAGCCATGACATGGGCAATCCCAAGAGCGCTCACTATTGTTCCATTCAAGCTCGCACCCCATATGTGTACAAGTCGTATCGACGACATAAAGCGTACCTTGTTCGTCGCGATACGCCCCTGCCCGTTTTCCATGTACATTGACCACTGCCCCTTCCCCTTTCGATATGTCGCGCGGAGTGCGCAAGGCATATTCAAGCTTTCCGGTTAAGAAATGTTTAGCGACATCGATTCCTTCTGTTACGAAGTTTTGAAGCGATGGATGAGCGATAAATCGTGACGGCGTAAATAGATGGGCATAGCTGTTCTCTTTTTGCAACGTTAAATCGGTTAAAAGATGGGCTGCGACAGTGCTTGTCGTCATCCCCCACTTTCGATATCCTGTCGCGACAAGCACGTTCGGATGACTAGCACGGACAGGGCCGATGTAAGGAAGATGATCTAACGTTACTAAATCTTGTGCCGACCAACGATATAATACATTTGATAATCCAAACGTGTGGTTACAAAATGACTGTAATGCTTCGTAATGTTGCATCATGTTTGTTCCTTGTCCGACTTTATGCGACTCGCCCCCAATTAAGAGAAGCGGTCTGTCGTTCATCATGGCGTATCGAAGCGAACGCTTTGGTTCATTTGCGCTTAAATACATGCCTTGCAATCGTTCATGCGACTCGACTGCAATAACGTATGACCGTTCGGCATGTAAACGAGCAAAATAAAAAGAAGGATCAAAAAATGGAAAGTGAGTACAAATGATGACCGTATCGCACGTCATGGTAGCTCCGTTTTTCATCTTCACGACGGGTTGCGTTGTCGGTTCAATATCGACCGCAACCGTTTGTTCGTAAAAAGAAGCCCCATGTTTTACCGCAAGTTCGATTAATGTTTTTACATAGTGGAGCGGATGAAATTGCGCTTGTTTGCGCATCATAACCGCGCCTTGAACAGAAAAAGGAAGCGGTAGCTCGTCGACATACGCGCCATCAATGCCGAGCGTTTCGTAGGCTTTCCACTCTGCTTCAAGCGCATGTAATTTTGTTTCTTCTGTCGTATACACGTATGCGTCTTCAATCGACAAGTCGCAACGAATATCGTTTTCTTTCACTATGTGTATAATCGCGTGCAAAGCTTTTTCATTCGCCTCGTAATATTTCCGAGCGTTCTCCTCCCCGACATGTGAAATAAGTTCATGATAAATAAGATCGTGCTGGGCAGTAATTTTTGCTGTCGTATACCCTGTTGTGCCATGACAGAGGCGATTCGCCTCGACGACAGCAACGCGCACCCCTTCCCGAGCGAGCAAATAAGCTGTTGTAATGCCCGTTATTCCACCTCCAATGATTGCTACGTCCACATGAAGAGATTGTGCAAGCGTCGAGAACGATGGAACGGTTGTTGATTGTAGCCAATACGATTGGGACGAATTTGGTAAAGACATGACTTCATTCCTCCATACCCATGTTTTTCTTAATTTACCCCGAACGGAAAAGTTTATGATGAACATTTACAAAGATGATAAAATGGAAATAGACGAGTATTGAAACGTTTTTATAACATAACGTAAGAGGGAGAGTTACAGTGAATAAAGATGCAAGTGTTCGTTTACAAGATAACATCGTATTAGAGCATTACGGACTGAATGAACTGCATTTAGAGTCTGTTCGCCATTATCGCGAGCAGTTTGCGAAAGTAAAGCCAAGCCATCCGTGGAATGGCTTAGAAACAAAAGATTTTTTATATAAAATTGGCGCTTGGGGGAAAATACGAAATACAAGCAAAGAAGGGCTAACATTAGCAGGGCTACTAATGTTCAGCGAAGAGCGAATGATTACAGAAGTTTTACCACAATATTTTTTAGAATATCGGGAATATGATGACGATATGCTTTGGTCAAATCGTTTCACATCCCAAGACGGAACGTGGTCGGGAAATATTTACGATTTTTATTTTAAAGTGATGGACGAGCTGCAAGATGGATTAGAGAAAGAAAAAGAAGCAGTTCATGAGGCGCTTATAAACGCGCTCGTGCATGCTGATTATAACGGGGATGGAGGAATTATTGTTGAGCGCCAACAGTCATCTATACAGTTCTCAAATCCAGGGCTTTTTCGCATTCCTTTAGATCAAGCATATAACGGTGGGATGAGCCATTTGCGAAATCCAAATATATTTAAAA
>NZ_DAITON010000140.1:0-5791 GCF_036834105.1 Anoxybacillus sp.
GGATTTTTGAATATATTGAGTGTTTTTATAATGCCGAGCGAATTCATTCCGCTAACGAGTACATATCTCCGATGGCATATGAGAAGCTGCATCAGCAAGGCAAAAAACAATCCTTCTCTGAATGAAAAAAAAGTCGCGATATGGCGGTTTCTTAATCCTCTTGATAAGGAGAAGGGTTTACCAACCGTTCTCCTTATCAAGAGGCCACCAAACGAAGTGCGGTAGTAGGGTTTTAAAATTTTTCCCGATTTTACGTGTCTATTTTCTTGACATAATACCAATGAACCTCCTTGTGGATAGTTGTGGGCACATGTATTCTAACCAAGGAATCGGGTTCATGTCTTCTTTTTTCTGTGAAAATAAAGGGTTCATGAACGGTTATTTTCATGCTTGGGTGGCGAGAAAAACTTCCTCATGGGTGTTTTATTTGTAAATTTACGTTAGTAAATTTGCTCATCTACAGTTCTTTCATTAATTACCGAATTGTTTGGGATGTTGTCCAAAATAAAATCCCTAAGCTAAAGCAACATATTAAGCAATTGCTAAATGAGAGAGAGATTTAAACACCCCTCCAACGCTTTTATTTGGAGGGGTGTTTATCGTTATTCTCCCTTATTCATTGTATCATTCGGATCGGGCGTATAGCTTGATTTGTAGTCTTTGTATGTTAGCTCGGTTACCATTCCTGCTGAAGCATGGTGCAATTCATGGTAATGGAACATCCAATGTCCTGGATTATCTGCTTTAAACGCGACGACATATTCTTCACCAGGGTTTACATTTAAGGTATCTTTCATCAATGGAGAGCCTGTGACTGGCTCGCCGTTTTTGCTTAATACTTGGAAGAAATGTCCGTGTAAATGCATCGGATGTACATCCATAGGTGAATTGTTCACTATTTTTACTTTTACTAAATCTCCTGTCTTTACATTGATCGGCGCTGTGTCAGGATACGTTTTACCATCAATCGTGAAAATCATGCCATTTTTGCCCATGGCGGTTCCTAAATCCATTGTGTATTCAACATCATATGTTTGGTCTAACGTAAATGAACCTACTTCATATTTTCCGTATGTTGTTATATCCACAACAGGGAGGTTTTCTGTTGCGTTTACTTTGTCCGTGTTGTTTGTTTGTCCTTCATATTGAATTTTTACTTTCATGCCATCGATACCTTTCGTATCTCCGTGACATTCTAGTAACCACTCACCCGGGTTATTGGCGATAAACTCAATGTCGTAGCGCTCACCTGGGGCGATATTCAACAATTTATCTTTGACTGGTTCTGGATCGTTGATCGGTTGTCCATCCATTGCGACAATTTTAAACTCATGTCCGTGTAAATGAAGCTTGTGGGACATATATCCTGCATTAATGAGACGAAGGCGCACTTTTTCGCCTTTTTTTACTTTCAGTGGTTCAATCGCTTGACCACTTTTTCCGTTAATTGTAAAAATGTCATACATGCTCATGTCATGTGTCATCGCACCGCCACCGTGATGTGTATCGGAATGATGTGCATGGCCATTTGTTGATGCGCCCTGTTGTTGGCTAATCCATTCGTCCAATACGAGTGTATAATCTCGATCTATACGTTCTTCATCTTCAGGTTCAACAATAAATGTCCCGTATAATCCTTTATCTACTTGCTCGGCGCTTTTTTGATGTGAATGATACCAATATGTCCCAGTTATCGTTGCAGTAAATTCATACGTAAATGTTTCACCGGGTTTTACTGCGTCCATGGTGACGCCAGGAACGCCATCTTGGCTAATTGGAACAGGATAGCCGTGCCAATGAATCGCCGTTGGTTCGGGCAGTTCGTTTTTAAAAATGATTTTCACTCGCTCCCCTTGTTTTACCCGAATTTGCGCGCCAGGTACAGAGCCGTTATACGTATACACAGGAACCGTTACGTTATCATTTATTTGCCATTGTGCCTCTTTAGCAACGATGTGAATTTCTTTCCCGGATAATACGTCCGGTTGTTTTGCCTCTGATTGATGTTCCATAGAATGTTGTGACGAATCATTTGCGCATGCGGCGGTGAATATAGTAAGTGTAACTAACATAAACAGTTTTCGTAGCATAGTATCTCTCCTTTCTCATTCGTACTGCTGTTATTGTAAAATAAAAGTATGGAGAATGTGTGGATGTAGATAAGGGTCATTTAAAATAAAAAGGAGAATGTGCATGAAGAGATGGATTGTTGTACTCATCGTTTTATTTCTTTCTGCTTGTGGTGTATCAAAAGCGGAAGAAACATATGAAGAAGGTGAGAACGTAGTATACCATGTTGTAACAGAGGAACAGCTTCCACAACATGTAAAAGCGTTATATGTTCGCCAGCATAAACAATTCAAAACGTATACGGTTCAGCAAGATGGAGTGACGTACGTTGTCATTCACCTCGGTGAAAGAAGAACAGGGGGATACGATGTTGTCATCACCAATGTAACGTACGAAAAAGGGAAAATCGTCGTCTATTATGAGGAGCGAAAGCCAGCACCTGACGCCATTGTGACGCAAGCATTAACGTATCCGAAAATCGCAATAAAAATAGAAACAACGATACCAGTAGAAGTAAAGAAAAAATAGCCCTATGTTCGTGCATAGAGCTATTTTTTTACGTCAATCGCGTCAGCAACGATCCATCCTGATAACGCACAGCTGATTGAACCAGCACCCGGAAAAACTGTATCGCCACAAAGCCAAAGTCCTTCCACGTTTGTTTTTGGTGAATACGTAGACAGCAAGCTCAAAGCACCGTTTGGAATATACCCCCCAACTTTTCCGAGCGCGCGATGGGTAAAGCGAGAAAATGTGACAGGTGTGCCGATGAGCTGGACATGTATGTTTGTTAAAGGGAATGTGTCGTGCACTCGTTGCAATATGCGTTCTGCAAGCATATTTTTCTCTTTGTCATATGCATCGCGATTCCACCACCGAAGCGGGTCAGTATGTGTTGAAATCGTGATTGAACGTTTTCCGAAAGGTGCCATTTGCTGATCGAACGGTGCTGAAACAGACAATAAAAATTGGTTTCCTTCGCTCATCGGTTTTGTTGCATCAACGATAAATTGGTGATACAAGCTATCTGTTTGTAAGTCGTCGTCCGTCCCGATATAAATTGTAAAAGCCCCCCAAGCCGGGCGTTGTTTTTCTTTTTCTTCACGAATAGAAAATGTTCGTTTTATTGAATCGTCTAAAATGGAAAAGATACTATGGACAGAGCCATTGAATACAACGTGCTTTGCTTCGTATGTTTGTTTTCGGTTCGTCGTCACCATCCAATGGCGCTCTTTACGAATGGAAACGACTTTTTCCCGCATGATTAGTTCACCACCGAGCTGCTTGTAACGTTCAGCAAGCGCATGAACGACAGATGCGAGCCCTCCCTCAACATAAAATGCTCCCCGATGAAATATGCTTAACGCAACGGCACCGAGTAAAGCGGGGCAACGTTCAACTGTCGTTTGTACGCTATCAACGAGCTGACCGTTTAAAAAGGCGATGAATGTCTCATCACGAATGCCGTAATGTTGCAGACGTTTCGCAACCGATTGGAATAAAAACGGTGTTGCGCCTATTAGTTTGCGATCTACTTTTTGCATGACATGAAAGGCGTGCGTTACCGTTTTTGGCGGAATGATCGGTCGTTTATATACAAAAGAAAGCATCGTATCTGCAAGGGAAAACATTTCTTCAAAAAAGCGGACGATGGCTGCGCTATCTTTCGGAAACTGTTTTGCGATTTCATCAAACCACCGTTCTTTTTGCTGATAGTATCGAATCGTTCGTTTAGAAACATGCACATCCATTACTGTATGCAATAAATGTACTGGCGGGGGAGACGTGTCGAGTTGTTGAAAGAGCTGTGAAAATACGCCTCCTTCTTCAAACCCCATACCGAGCGTCGCGCCTGCTTGAAAGCGAAACGACTGCCGCTCAAATTTTCCTGCGCATCCACCGAGTTCATTTGCTGCTTCAAGTGTAAGCGTACGATAACCTTTTTTCGCAAGGAGCACGCTAGCGGTTATTCCTCCAAAGCCTGTGCCAACAATAATAACATCGTACAAGATGGTCACCTTCTTTTTCTTTTTATTATACAATTATTAAACAAATATTGTACAATAAGAAAGTGTAAAAGATGAAAGGATGGTATGAATGCATACAGCTGTTGTTTGGTTTCGACGGGATTTCCGTCTATATGATCATACGGCGCTCGTTCACGCGCTTCATTGGGCAAAGGAAAGGCAAGGAAAGCTTCTTTTTCTCTTCCATGTCGACCCTTATTTTGCAAACGAAAGAACGTATCATCATGCATATTTCTTTCAAACTGTTGAGCAATTTCGTCAAACGTTACGCGAACGTGGCATACATGTGCATATATTGTACGGGGAGATCGATCATGTATTCGCTCGGCTGACGAATAAAGTAAATATAAGCGCCGTGTTCTTCAATAAAGATGAAGTCGGGCGAGGGAAAGAGAGAGATAATTACGTGAAGGCGTTGCTAGAAAAGCGTGGAATTGAAGTGCATGCATACAACGATGCGCATATGCACGGGGCGTTTGAGGTGTTGAAGGCAGATGGTTCGCCTTATAAAGTATATACTCCATATTACCGCGCGTGGCGCAAGCTTCCTAAACGACCGCCGCTTTCGATCGATGTGAATGAACTACGTGCCTATATGTTACCCATCACTCCGCTTGCCGAGGACGATGAGCGTACTTTTTCTATATGGCTTGCTCAATGTACGAAACGTTGGAGAAATATAGGGGAGCAAGATGCGTTACATGCTTTGCGACAGTTTATCGATATCGCTCTCCCGAGTTATCATCGTCAGCGGGACATTCCGAGCATTTTGGGCACGAGTCGATTGTCTCCGCATATAAAAACGGGGACGATTTCGATTCGTACAGTTTTTCACGCTGTCGCACAACAATTTGGAAACGGCTATGATGAAGCGGTTGAAACGTATATAAAAGAACTTGCTTGGCGTGATTTTTATCATATGGTTTATGCCCATTTTCCTTTTACGAAAACAGAAGCGTTCATTGAAGCATACCGCCATCTGCCTTGGTCACGTGATGAGAAACGGTTTGAAGCTTGGAAAGAAGGAAAAACGGGTTTTCCGTTTGTTGATGCGGGCATGCGTCAGTTAAAAGAGGAGGGCTGGATGCATAATCGCCTCCGCATGATCGTTGCGTCATTTTTAACGAAAGACTATCTTATTGATTGGCGAATGGGGGAGGGATATTTTCGACAGATGTTAATTGACTATGACGAAGCATCGAATATTGGGGGATGGCAATGGGCTGCTTCTGTCGGAACGGATGCCGTTCCATATTTTCGCGTATTCAACCCGATCGAGCAATCTAAAAAGTTTGACCCCGACGGCACATATATTCGCACATATGTGCATGAACTTGCCCCTTTGCCGTCAGCACATATTCATGAGCCGTGGAAAAGTAGCATAAAGGTCAATTACCCTGAACCGACAGTTGATCACCAATTACAGCGTCAACGCGCCATTGCGTTATTTCGGATGGATCGGCCGCTATAAAAATCGTCTTGTATCAAATGGGGGAATTGTTCGATAGATCATAGAACTAGAGTGCAAGTAGCTTTAGTTCTTTTTTTATGATCGTCGCCTTTTTCACCCAACTTTCACTAAAGTGACGTATGATGTAGCCAAGATCCCGAGCTTCCCTTGTTAGAAAGAGATTAGACGAAGAAGTCCTGCGGTAATATGTCAAGGTGAAAAATCATCGAAATTGGAAATTCGA
>NZ_DAITON010000141.1:0-5680 GCF_036834105.1 Anoxybacillus sp.
TCTCCTTTTTTGTTTGGTTGTCAATTTATGTTAGTGATTTTACTCATCTACAGTAGTGTAATACAATATAGCGATTTTTTGTAATATTTGTTGCTGTATAAGCTGATTTTTTTATCCCTGGAATCCATATAATGTTTCCGTTTGCATCTTCGACGATTGGCCATTGGTCCCTCTCGTTCATCGGGACTTTTTCATCAATAAAGATACGCCCAACTTTTTTGGCATGTTCCATCCCTTTAACTTTCATGCGATCTCCGTGCTTTCTCGTTCGCACACGAAGAGGTAACACGACTTGATCCATATCAATAACGACGCGTTCATCGCCTGCAATACAAGGATAATGATCAACAAACTCGCTCATGAGTTGATAGCCATTTGGCAACATAATCGTATCAGGAATATGCATGACAAATTCATATTCGCACGGCTGTTCATATTGAAATGTAAATACGCACGCTTCATATTGACGAATCATTTTTAATCCGTTTGGAAAATGAAGCATACCTGAAGGATGTTTTCGTTCAAAAAAACGCAACGCTTGTTCGATATGTATAGAAGACAATGTCGACGGGACATTTCCGTAAAGATAGTTTAATATTAGTTGAATCCCTCGCCTTTGTAAAGGTTTTGGCATGCGCATGAACGAAGGAATATCAACACGAATACGCCCTTCTTGTTCGTTCATGACATGCTTTAGCTTTTCTTTTGTCAACTGCTCTAAAAATGCCTCATCTTCACTAACGATCTCACTAAACTGTTGAACATGTTCATGAACGCAAACGTTTTCCCGCTTCAAAAAAGGGAGAACGTGATGGCGGAAACGATTGCGTGTATAATCATCTTTATCGTTGCTCGGGTCATGCCGGGCGTACAGTTCGTTTTCTTGACAATATTGTTCGATTTGTTGCCGATCAATACATAAGAAAGGACGAATGATATACCCATCGCCAAACGGTCTCTTCACAGGTATACCAGCATATCCTTTCGGCGTACTCCCACGTACAAGCCGCATGAGCACCGTTTCAACTTGATCATCACCGTGGTGGGCTAAAGCAATATATCGCGCTTTATATTTTTTCATCACTTGCTCAAAAAAATCGTATCTGCAATCGCGGGCTGCCTCTTGCACCCCTTTTTTCGTTCGTTTCATATACGCCCGAACGTCATATTTTGTGACCTCACATATAATACTACGTTGCTCGCAAAAATGTTTCACAAAATGCATATCTTCTTCCGATTGTTTTCCTCGCAACATATGGTCGACGTGTGCAACGACAATTTGAATATGATATCGTTCTCGTTCGCTCCATAAAAAATGAAGCAATGCTAATGAATCCGGGCCGCCTGACACGCCAACAACAACGGTTGTACCACACTCAAGCAATTGATGCTTTTCAATAAACTGATGCACAACTTGTAACATACGCACCCTCTTCGCAAACGTCGTTTTTTACAATCGTACCACAACTCAAAACGAACGTACAAAAATTAAAGAATTTGGACGTACAAATAAACAACATACATAAATAAAAGACAAACAAACAAAAACATCGTTTCTAGTAGGCGGAACTTCCGAACTCGCCTTCCCCCTCGCTTTTCTACCCGAGCAGAAGGCTGCTGCATACATTGCAACAAATCCTTCCTCATTTCATCAGCAGAAGCGTACTTCCCGTCTAGTGCACGCCATAATATTTTTTCATATTTTTTTAAATAGCTGTGGGAAGAAATCATTCGTCGGAGTTGCTCCCTCCCATTTTCCTTTCTTTCAAATCGCTTTGGATAACACATGTTAATCATAATCATTGCTACTGCAAACAAATCGTAAGAAGGTTCTGCCTTTCGTGTTCCCATCCCCCAATATCCGCGATCAAAAAACTCCGTAAACTCTTTAATTGCTCTACCGCGAATCGTTGTACCCCCCACGTCAATTAACCGTACTTTCGGAACCGCCCCTGCTACAATTAAATTTTCTGGTTTTAAATCTCCAAACACCCATCCTTTTTCATGCAATTTATGCAAATCACCTAGTAGCTGTAATGTCATAACGACGATCCAATCTTTTCCTCGTTTCTGAATAAAAGTTAATAAATCATCCCCCTCAATATATTCCATGACGTAAAATGAATACATCTTTTTTTCTTGCGGATGAACCCAGTCATCAACATCTAATAAACAAGGTCCGAGGGCAACTCCCTGGACCTCTGAAAATCGTTTAAGTACATTAACTTCTGACATCATCGCCGCCGCTTGGTTGCTTATTTTCATCGCAACAAATGTGCGCCCTTCTTTCGCTAAATAAACAACACCGTTCGCCCCTTTGCCGAGCTGTTTTATAATTTCATAGCGACGTTTATGCCACTTCCCTTGTATCATCGTTCCTATTCGAATGCTACATGGATTGTTCGATGTATACATCGTCATCACCATCATGAGTAAACAAGCTTTTCAGTGAACGTTTTTTTTGGAATTGTTGTAGCGCTTCACGAATCGCTGGACCGGTCGGTGTAATGCCTCCCGACGTAAGTTTTGGGAAAACGCTTGAAATGGATTCCATTTTCGGAGTCCAGTCTAAAATGCGATCTACCTCTCCTTTTTTCCCGGGAAATACAAAAACAGAAAACTCATTATTTCCCAAACGAGCATTCAAACTAATAGATAAATCTAGCAATGCTTCTTTGACCGTTTGCAACTTCGTTTTCATACTTCCGCTCGTGTCTACTAATATTAAAACTTGTAAGTTAACGGTCTCTCCCAATTCTTCAACAACTTCCATCACTTCACCTCTTTTTTCTGGTGGAAGCTCCTCGATCGAAGCGCGAGAACCTAAAATTTGTTTCAGCTCGCGATTAATGACGCCTTGCAACGTCTGGGTCATCGCTTTTCTCGTCACCATTTGCACCGTTTGCGCCAACTGTTTAGCATAAACAACTTGGCTAATGCCACCACCAGACTGAGCAATTCCTTCAATTTCACGCAATCCTTGTTCATCAATCACATCTTGATCGAGAACACCAATCACGTTGACTGTAATTCCTTGCTCTTTCGCTAATGCTGCCATAGCAATTGGATCTTCACCATGATTAGAACAACCGTCCGTAATTAATAAAATTTGACGTAACGTTCCTTTTCGCATACGCTCATCCCCTCCGAAAAAGTTAGTATATTCCCATCATCGACGGTTAGAGGGGATTTTATACCTTTATTTCATATATTGATATGCCGGAATGACAGCCCATTTCGGTGTATTATGCTTAATGCGCGCAACGACAATTGTCATATCATCTTCGATTTCTCCACCGTTCAAGCGAATGACTTCTTCTAAAAGTAACTCGGACACTTCTTGCGGATCATTCGTTTTTAATTCTTTAATTTTCCGCTTTATCCATACATCATGATTTTCAATGTGAGACACACCGTCAAAAATGCCGTCGCTCATCATAATGAGCAAATCCCCAGCTTTCAGCTGTTCCTCGAACACTTCGAACTCTACTCCGGTAATAATACCAATCGGCAAATTGCTTGATTCAATTTTCATGACGTTGTTCCCTCGTTTAATGAAGCTAGGTGAAGAGCCAACTTTTAAAAACTTTGTTGTTGCATTTTGCAAATCAACGATAGCTAAATCGAGCGTAGAAAAAATTTCTTCCGTCGTCCGCAACGCTAAAATCGAATTAATGGATTTAATGGCAATTCGCTCTTCAATGCCCGATTGTAAAATTTTTTGTAACAATTTTAACGTTTCTTTGCTTTCGTAATGCGCCCGTTCACCATTCCCCATACCATCGCTAATAGCCAGCGCATATTTCCCTCCGCCGATTTCCATCATTGCGTAACTGTCACCGGAAATGAATCCACCACCTTTTGCAACGTACGCAACACCTGTATCGATGACAAACGCTTTTGAAGAGCTAAATGCAACCCGGCAATCTCCATTTGGATACGTCGAGCAATCTTCTCTCTTCACAACGATCGTCTCACCTAAAATATCAGATAACATCGGTGCAATAAGTTTTTCACACTCTCCCCTTCCATCGCAATATGGAATAACCATTTCAATATCAACATTTCCTTTGTCTAAACTATAAATTTCAACATCATTCACATCTACACCGAACTGTTGAAGGGCATGCAAAATTTGTTCTTCTTGTACGTAATAATTTTCACGCTCTTTTTGAATTTCTTTTGCGAAATCTTCCATCACTTGTGACACACCTAATAACTGTTCTGCGACAAGCCTACGACTTTCTTTCATTTGCTGTTTTAATTTTTTGTTTGCTTTATAAAACGATACGTCCTTTTCAATCATTTGCACGACTTTATTCGCTTTTACACAATGTTTATTCCACTCACGCAGCAACTTTGCATTTACAATTTGATCATTTTCACTCGCCTCTTGCATAATTTTTTTCATGTAATCATATGTTTTATCAAAGTGATTCACCCAACATTGATCTTTTTTAAAGCATGTTTGACACGTTTTAGCAGCAACATCACTTAAAAAATAATCAATTTCGCGTTCCTCTTCTTCCTCGTGAGTAAGCACACTATATGAAGAAAAGCTTTTCGATAGCGCTTGAAACACATGCGAAAATTGCTCAACGCGCTGCGCTGTCACATCACGAATTTTCCGTACATACTGTTGTTGCTCGTTCGTATGCTCAACAGTTCCTGGCACATATTTCGCCATTTTACTCGTTAACGATTGTGGCGTCATAAGGAAAAGCAAAACGGCACATAGCGACTCTACAACATTTGGGACAATATTTGTCGTTCCTTGGCTATAAAGGGCAATTAACAATGTTGCGACGACCAAACCAAATGAAACACCTAACTTTTTTCCTTCCTTTAGCAGTCCGCCAAGCAACCCGGCGAAAGCGAGTAAACTCATTTGATATAAATTAGAAACGTTCGCCAAGCTTAAAATGAGCCCCGTCACGACGCCGACGGTTGAACCGACCGTTGCACCAGCTACAAAAGCAAACAGCAACAGTAAATAACGCGAAGCAATATGCTCTAACGACAAACTATACATGGACCAACCGACCATTCCAGTCAACATAGAAGAAATGAGAATAACAAAAGAAATAACTTCTTCTGGTTTCAACGTTTGTTTATATTTTTGATGATCAAATAACGGCACGCTCTGTAAAAAAATGAGCGTTAAAATGGACGCAAGACCTGCTTCGATAAACATCGTCATTCCTTCATATACCGTCCATTCATGACCCCATGTATATATCATCCCCGTTTTCGCGAAAGCCGAGGCAAAAAATACAACAACCGGCAACCTTTTCAGCGGAGCATCAATCCAATAAAACAACCGATAAAAAACGAGAAACATTACGATCGAAGCAACAATAAATAAAGAAGTGTAAAAAGAAACCGTCAGCGATCCTGCAAATAAAGCAATAAACACAAAGCCTAACTTATCGCGGCGAAGTAAATAAATGGCCGAAAAGAAGGGCAAAGCAAACGGTGTCATTTTCGTTAAAATGAGAGCTCGTCCAAGCAAAAAACCAATAATTAAAAACAAAAACCCTTGCTGAAATAACAAATGGCTTAATCGAACTGTAAATCGTTGCAACCATTGAGAAACAGTCGTTCTTGTCCTACTTAAAGGCACTTCAGCCATTTGATTGACCACCTTCCGTTCTAATCTCTCCATCATTCATCCTCTCCT
>NZ_DAITON010000142.1:0-5651 GCF_036834105.1 Anoxybacillus sp.
CCCCTTCTTTCGTATTTTCTTAAAATTTTTTCTATTTTGCAAGAGGAGTAGTGAAACTTCTTCCGTTTCTTTTCGTATAGTTAAGTCATCTATCGTGAAAGGAATGATAACGATGTTGAAAAAATTGCTTGAGATGCTTTTACACAAAAATATGCACAAACATCATTACAGCAGCAGTGACCGTTATACGTACCGTCCGCATCGCCATCCGTCGCAATACGGCTATAAGCATTATAAAAAGAAGCATCGTAGCCATAGCATTTTCTCTAGCTTTTTTAGCAGCTAATGATTTCTTTTTTTCAAAAACCGTATCGCGAAGGAACGGTGGTCAATGGACGGTATGCGGTCGAAGCGCAGCTTGGTGAAGGAAGCTACGGGGTAACATATGTGGCGCGCGATGAGAAGACAAACGAGCTTGTCGTCGTAAAGCAAATGAAGCGAACGAAAAAAAAGAAGCGAATCGCATCGTTTGAACGAGAAGCGTGCATGTTACGAAAGCTAAACCATCCGCAAATTCCAAAGCTATATGATATGTTCGACGTGCGCGGCATTCCGCATCTTGTCATGGAATATATTGAAGGGGACACGATTGAAACGCTTATTTTCGAGAAAAAACAAACGTTCGATGAGAAAGAAGCGTTTTTCTTGTTGGCGGATGTGTTGGCAATTGTGCAACACATTCACGCCCATGAAATCGTTCATCGCGATTTGCGCATTCCGAATCTCATTTTTCGCGACGGGGTTGTATATGTCATAGATTTCGGACTTGCGCGTTTTTTTCATGAACAAGATGGGCCGTTTTTGACACTCGAACAGCAACTCCGACGTCAAGTAGATGTGAGAAGCGACATATACGCCCTCGGTCATTTTTTACTGTTTTTATTGTATTCTTCACATGAGCCGACAGAGGAAGAAGAAAAAAGTTGGGAAGACGAACTGGCGCTAACAGAAGAAGCGCGTCACGTGTTGCGCCGCATGTTGCAGCTTGATGAGCCGTACGCATCTGTTGCACAATTGGCGCGCGATGTTGCTTATGTAATTGGATAGGCGTTGCATAGCGCCTATTTTTTATTTTCGATGTCGCGTTTTGCGCGGATGAATGCGATGAGTTGAATGATTTCGTCTTCCGTCACGGCTTCACCGTCTACCGTCAGTCGAAACGTCGGGCGAGTGAGCTCAATCGATGGTTGTTCCTCGTCTGTTGCCCCAAGTAAATAGTCGGTCGTTGTGCCAAATAACGCCGCTAACTCCTTGACAGCTTCGAGCGACGGCTGGCGATAGCCGGATTCATAGCCGGCGTATGTGCTTTTTGCGATATTGAGTTGATCGGCAATATATTGCAACGACCATTGCTTTCTCTTTCTTAATTCCGATAATCGTTTCGAAATCATCATGTTTCTCCCCCTTTTTTGCTGTTCGCGAAATGAATAAAAACACTTGTTATTTTCTTTTTTTCTGAATATAATTGAAATGAATGTACGCGAATCGCGAACGAATGTATTTATAGTTTACACTACATGACACAAACAATACAAGAGATGATCCAAAATCGCCATATTTGAGGTGACGATAATGAAAAACATTTTGTTGCTTGCGACAGGTGGGACGATTGCTTCCGTGCCGAGCGAAGAAGGGCTTGCACCAAAGCTGACGGCACAGGAGCTGACGAGCTACATTACGATTGAAAATCAGCCGTATCGTTTAGATAGCCAAATTTTAATGAACATCGACAGCACAAACATGCAGCCGGAGCATTGGCGTGACATTGCCGAGGCGATCTATAAGCAATACGATCGCTATGACGGCTTTGTCGTGACGCACGGAACGGATACGATGGCGTATACGGCAGCTGCGTTGTCATATATGTTGCAACACGTAAATAAGCCGATTGTACTGACGGGCTCTCAAGTGCCGATCGGTTTTCCGAAAACGGATGCGAAAAAAAATATACGCGATGCGCTTCGTTTTGCGTGCGAAGATGTGAGTGGGGTGTTCGTCGTTTTCGATGGGCGCGTCATTTTAGGCACGCGGGCAGTAAAAATGCGGACGAAAAGCTATGATGCGTTCGAAAGCATTAACCATCCGTACGTCGCTTACATTCATCACGATCGCATCGATTATCAATACGAACTGCCAAAGCCGAGCGGCAAGTTGCAATTTGATCCGTCGCTTTGCCCGGACGTGTTTTTACTAAAGCTTCATCCGGGCACGAAGCCAGAAATTTTTGATTACATTCGCCATTTATATCGCGGCGTCATTATCGAAAGTTTTGGAAGCGGCGGTGTGCCGTTTCAAGGGCGCAATTTGTTGCCGAAAATAAAGGAACTAATTGATGATGGCATGGCCGTTGTCATTACGACGCAATGTTTAGAAGAAGGAGAAGATTTAACATTATATGAAGTTGGGCGAAAAGTGGCGCAAAATACCGTTATTTTATCAGGCGATATGAACACGGAAGCGATTGTGCCGAAGCTCATGTGGGCGCTAGGGAAAACGACGAATGTGCTTGACGTGAAAAAAATAATGGAAACACCGATTGCCAATGACATGACAGAAAAAGAAGGGGAAAGTTGGGATGCATAAATGATGCAGACGAAAGCAGTACGAATCGAACGCGATTTGCTTGGTGAAAAAGAAATTCCGTACGATGCTTATTATGGCATTCAAACGATGCGGGCGGCCGAAAATTTTCCGATTACAGGGTATCGTCTCCATCGCGAGCTTATTCAAGCGATGGCGACCGTCAAAAAAGCAGCAGCGCTCGCGAATATGGAAACAGGTCAACTTCCGCGGCGCATCGGTGAAGCGATCGTGAAAGCAGCCGAAGAAGTGATCGACGGGCAATGGCACGACCAATTTATCGTCGACCCGATTCAAGGTGGCGCAGGAACGTCCATCAACATGAACACAAACGAAGTGATCGCGAATCGCGCACTTGAATGGCTTGGGGAGCGAAAAGGGAACTACCATGTCATTAGCCCAAACACGCACGTCAATATGTCGCAATCGAC
The DNA here is from genome assembly GCF_036834105.1 of Anoxybacillus sp. NCBI lineage: Bacteria > Bacillati > Bacillota > Bacilli > Caryophanales > Anoxybacillaceae > Anoxybacillus > Anoxybacillus sp. The sequence continues at coordinate 3,012 of NZ_DAITON010000142.1, forward strand.
AAACGATGTGTTTCCGACTGCCATTCATATTGCGGTGCTGAACATGATCGACCAACTGCTTCAAACGATGGAACATATGCATGATGTGTTCGCCGATCGAGCGAAACGGTTTGACCACGTCATTAAAATGGGACGGACACATTTACAAGATGCTGTTCCGATTCGGCTCGGACAAGAGTTTGAAGCGTACCGCCGCGTCGTCGCCCGCGATATGAAACGCATCGCTCAGTCGCGCCAACATTTGTATGAAGTCAATATCGGAGCGACGGCAGTCGGAACGGGCTTAAATGCTGATCCTGCCTATATTGAACGCGTCATTTTTCATCTCGTTCAGTTGACGCGTTTGCCGCTCGTGCGCGCCGAACATCTCGTCGATGCGACGCAAAATACAGATGCCTACACAGAAGTATCAGCTGCGTTAAAAGTATGTATGATCAACATGTCGAAAATCGCCAACGATCTTCGTCTGATGGCGTCTGGCCCGCGCGCAGGGTTAGGGGAAATTACGTTGCCTGCTCGCCAACCGGGGTCGTCCATTATGCCGGGAAAAGTGAATCCGGTCATGGCAGAAGTCGTCAATCAAGTGGCGTTTCAAGTCATCGGAAACGATCATACCATTTGTTTAGCGTCAGAAGCTGGTCAGTTAGAATTAAACGTCATGGAGCCTGTGCTCGTCTTTAATTTGCTTCAGTCGCTTCATATGATGGACAACGTATTCCGCGTGTTTACAGACTACTGTTTAGCCGGCATCGAAGCGAATGAAGAACGGCTAAAACAACATGTCGAAAACAGCATCGGCGTCATTACGGCCGTCAATCCGTACATCGGTTATGAAGCGGCGTCGCGCGTGGCGAAAGAAGCGCTACAAACAGGGAAATCGGTGCGTGAATTATGTATCGAGTACGATTTGTTGAACGAAAAGCAATTAAGTGATATTTTAGACCCGTATGCGATGACAAGTCCGGGTATCGCAGGTAAACATTGAAGAAAATGATGAAAAGGAAGGTTACAACATGGCAAGCGGAGCAAACATGCATATCACGATTCGATTACAATTTGCGAAAAACGTCGTCTCTTTTAGCGACATCGCTACGGCGATTGGACAAGCTGGCGGTGATATTGTCGGCATCGACGTCATTTCCTCCAGCAAAACGCATACGGTGCGCGACATTACAGTAAGCGTCCTCGACTCGAAACATGCGGATGTCGTCGTCGATACGTTGCGCAAAACAGCTGGCGTGAAAGTCATTCACGTTTCAGATCGGACGTTTTTAATGCATATCGGTGGAAAAATTGAAGTGAAATCGAAAATTCCGATTAAAACGCGCGATGATTTAGCGCGTGTGTACACGCCGGGGGTCGCGCGCATATGCACAGCGATCGCGGAAGATGCGACGAAAGCTTATTCGTTAACGATTAAACGAAATACCGTTGCGGTCATTTCAGACGGCACGGCGGTGCTCGGTCTTGGGGATATTGGTCCGTATGCGGCGATGCCTGTCATGGAAGGAAAAGCGATGTTATTTAAACAGCTCGCCGGCGTGGATGCGTTTCCGATTTGTTTAGATACGAAAGATACGGACGAAATTGTTCAAATCGTCAAAGCGATTGCCCCAGCTTTTGGCGGCATTAATTTAGAAGATATCGCTGCGCCGCGTTGTTTTGAAATTGAGGAGCGGTTAAAACAAGAGTTAGATATTCCTGTGTTTCATGATGACCAACACGGTACAGCTGTCGTCTTGCTTGCAGGTTTACTAAATGCGTTAAAAATTGTAGATAAAAAGATTAAGGATATTAAAGTCGTATTAACGGGCATCGGAGCAGCAGGCATCGCTTGCACGAAAATATTGTTGGCGGCCGGTGTGAAAAACATTATCGGCGTGGATCGGCAAGGGGCGATTCATCGCGGCGTCCAATATGACAATCCGTATTGGAACGAATATGCGCACATGACGAATCCAGAAAATATAAGCGGTTCGCTTTCAGACGTTATCGCCGGGGCGGACGTATTTATTGGCGTATCCGCGCCAGGCATTTTAACGGTAGAAGATGTGAAAAAAATGGCGAAAGATCCGATCGTTTTTGCGATGGCCAACCCTGTTCCAGAAATTGATCCGGAAGTGGCGGAACCGTACGTGCGCGTCATGGCGACGGGCCGATCCGACTATCCAAACCAAATTAATAACGTTCTTTGCTTCCCGGGCATTTTCCGCGGGGCGTTAGATTGCCGCGCCATTGAAATCAATGAAGAAATGAAACTTGCTGCCGCTCAAGCGATCGCTTCGGTCGTCACAGACGAAGAACTAAGCGAAACATATATCATCCCGAGCGTGTTTAACAATAAAGTGGCAGAAAAAGTGCGCGAAGCCGTTATGAAAGCGGCGTACAAAACAGGCGTTGCCCGCAAGGACGATATGATGTTCAAGTAAAACATGGCGTCATCACGCCATGTTTTTTACATTTTTTCACATCACATTCACATGTTTAAATCAGTTATACTTTAAATAGGGTAGCGTAATTTCTCATTGCGTCTTGTCGTCGTTTGGCATAGAATGATGGGGTTAAGGAAAACGGGTGTGAACAATTTTTATTAAAAGAAATTGACCGCATCAACGCAATTGTTGAAGATATGCTTTTGAT